>DFIJ01000009.1 GCA_002372775.1 Christensenella sp. UBA3700 | reverse complement strand
CAGCAAATCTTCAATATTGTAATCATTAACATCTTCATTATTGTCACTGTTATACCATAGCCATTTTTCCACATATGGAATAAACCAACTCTTATTATGAAGAGAATATATTAACATGCCAAATACAGCATAATCCTTTTTGCTGTTAGTGCTTTTGTAGCAAATTGTTCCGTCTTTATATACTTCTTTATCCAACCCATATTTTAGAAAGCCTTTATCTAAACGAGCTTCTATTAACGCTGAGTCTTTGCATGAATCTTTAATTTTAATTTCAAGTTTTAACATATTCGCTATAATACTACCCCACATGACATAACAATCTAACATCATCCAGCGATAAATTATTCTCTTTAAGTAGTTGCTCCACAATTGGCATCAATTCATATAAATAGTAACTTTCACCTAAATAACTATCCCATTCATGATAAATGTAATGCTCTTTAATATTATCCTTAAATTTCGCATATACTTCTTCTTCTATTATCTTAGGTTCATATTCAGGATTTGTTTGCAATTTTTTATAATCATGCTTTGATATTATACCTGCATAATCATGAAGCTCATTTTTATAATCACTCATAATCCTATCTAGGTCCATCTCTTCAAATATATAGTATCTATATTCCCAAGTGCCTTTTACTTTTTCATAGTGCTCTCTATTCTTTGTTTTATATTCTTCGCTAAGGCCCTCAAAACCTATTTCTCGACCACTACGATATTCATCCAAAAACCAATTTCCATATGATCTTACATAATAAATACAATAATCGTTGTTATAAAGTAGAGACGACCATTTATCTCCATCTGTTTTTTTGTCTAAATAAAAATCATAATAAACTCCCATTAGCAATTCTCCTTATTTACCCCATTTAATATATGCATAATAACCTTAATCATGACGTCCTTCTCGTCTGGTCTTGATTCAGCCGTTAGCAGCGTTACAGCAACCAATGTATTATTTGATATTATCAATTGTCCATTGCTTTTCAGTTTTTTATTCTTATTTAAAAACTCCAAAAACAAGGTCGCAGCAATTCTTTTACATCCATCATTAAACGGATGGTCTTTGACAATAAAATACAACAAGTGGGCCGCCTTTTCTTCAATAGAAGGATATAATTCTTCGCCAAATACATTTTGATAAATTGCTTCTAAAATACCATTTAATTTCCCTGGCTCTTTTTCTGTTCCAAACAACGTTGAATTTAATCCAAACTTCATAGAGTCAATGATTCTTCTGCATTCATCGTATTCAAGCCTGTATACACTAGTTGTTCCTGATGGTTTTTCTATCTTATGATGATCATAATCATCTAATAAATCTAAGGCCCTCGTGTATGTTTTAATAACATCTTCTAGTTCACATACATCTATATCTAAAGACGATGCAAGCATTTTGTTTTGGACTTCGATTACTTTATTTAATGTATCTAATCTCTTTTGGTTAACTGCATAACCTTGAATCAAATAATCCTTTAGAACTCTATTTGCCCAGCGTCTAAACGTAATACCTCGATTAGATTTGACTCGATATCCAACGGAAATAATCATGTCCAAATTATACATTTTCATTTTACGTTTTATTTTACGTTTCCCCTCATATTGAACTACCGAGGATTCCTCGGTTGTTGAATTGTCAAGCTCACCCTCTTTTATAATGTTTTTAATATGCAAACCTATATTGTCACTTGAAACACAAAACAAAGCAGACATCTCTTTTTGCGTAAGCCAAACTGTTTCGTTGTCTCTATCTGTTCTAACATTTAATTCAAAATCATTATCTACAAATTTTGCTACATCAAATTCTTTTTCCATTCTCATTACCTCCGAATATTAGTTATTATTTATTTCTTAATCATCTATAACAATGCAGTTCATCTGCCCTGAATACGCAGTGCACGCATCTAACCCTATAACTCCTTTTGCATAATATGGGGAATAATCTGCATCATTTCCAAACTCACTACAATTACCTTCTAATACTGAATGACCATATGAAGTATGCCAATGTCCGCATATAATTGTTTTCTTAGGTTCTATAACACCTAAACTTGCAGCATACATTCCATTTATCCATCTTGCTTCATCCCAGGATTTCGAATCCGAATCTCTCCAATCACTTTTATAAACGTATTTATATTCCCCATTCTCTACAATTTCTAAACAAGGAATCCACCCATGTACAAAAATGTAATTCTTAGTTTCATAGTAATTTACCATTTTAGGGATTATTTCTTTATAAAAACCTGTTTTATAGAATTTTTTAGCTACCAATTTTGGTTCATGCGAAGCTTCGATTAAATTGCTATTTGCTAATCCTAACAGTGACCCTCTTGTGCCATTCGATCTATGAGCACCAAATAAAGAAATAACATTACCCTTATACAAGTCCTCCGCCAATTCCAGAATTAAATCCTCATGATTGCCTCTAATCAATATAACCTCATCAGTTTTTATCAGTTGTTTTAAAAATCTTTGCATTTCTTTTGGCTCCTCTCCTCTGTCCAAAACATCTCCGCAAATAACCAACTTATGAGGCTCTTTATCATCAAAGAACCCTTTTTCCTTAAGAGTATTTCTTAACAATGAATAATAACCATGCACATCCGCCACAACATAATATTTCATAAAATCATCTCCTTTAAATTAAACATTTGTTCGTTTTTTCAATGTCATTATAGGCAATTGTTAATGAAAAATCTATAATCAAATAGCAATTATTTTGAAGAGAAGGGAACTTGTCCTAATAATAGGACTAATCGACACATTTTTAACATTTTCTAAATAACGCCATAAAAAGCAGCCTCTCAAGCTTGACTACTCAAGGGGCTGCAAATACAAACTATATAGGATTTGTATTATGAATTAATATCTTCTGAATTCTTCGCTTCTGCGCGTGGAGAATATAGAATTCTTTCAATATCATTATAAGGTTCTACTATTTTCTCTTTTGAAGCCATGTGGTTTCCAATAACAATATTAGCAGCCTTCTTTCCTCCTGTAATATCTGTTATTGATAAAAAACACTATTTCTATTAATATATTAATAGAGGTTTGTTATGGATAAAGATTTAAGAGTAGGTTTTATAGGCGCAGGACACATTGCCAACAAAATGGCAACCACTATCAAAAAACTTCCTGGTTTTTGCAATTATGCTGTAGCAAGCAGATCAAAAGAAAAAGCAGAATCGTTTAAGGGAAAATATGGATTTATAAAAACATATTCTTCATACGAAGATATGCTAAAAGATGAGGATGTAGATTTAGTATATATTGCTACTCCTCACTCACTTCACTATGAACAAATGCTTTTATGCTTAAAATACAAAAAGCCAGTATTATGTGAAAAGTCTATTACAACATCTCTTAAAGATACACAAGATATATATAGCAAATTCGAAAAAGAAAATGTGTTTATATCTGAAGCATTATGGACAAGTTTCATGCCTTCTCGCGAGATTATAAACGACCTTTTATACAATAAAAAGAAAATCGGTAATATCAAATATATGAATGCGGCATTTAAAGTTCCGCTAATGCATAAAGAAAGAGTAACATCAAGAGCTCTAGGTGGCGGCGTGTTAATGGATATAGGAATCTACCCTGTCACTTTTGTATTTAGAACATTAGGCTTTAATTACACTTCATATGATATAAACAAGATTGAATATAAAAATGGCGTAGATATAAAAGAAGTATTAACATTCAATTACGAAAATGGAGTAAAAGGTATTTGTGATGTTGATGGAACATCAAAGCTTTCTCTAAAAGTTACCATCTATGGAGATAAAGGTAGAATATCTATAGACATGGTTAACTGTCCTAATATCATTTGCGTATACAATAAAATCGGATTATTAACGAAAATTATATATTGTAGACCAAAGTACGGTGGCTTTGAGTATGAACTTATAGCAGCCAAAAAGGCTATACAGGATAAAAAATATGAAACCACTGAGTGGTCTCATAATGATTCAATAGCAATGTCTAAAATTGTTGAAGATATTTTTAATTCACCAAAAGCAATAGAATAAATTAGTTAATATTTAGTGATTTTATAATAGCCTCATACTCATCATCTATGAGGTCATTATTTATGTTCTTTTTCTTTTGAGGAACATTCATTTTAGACTTCTTTAGTTGCATAGTCATGGCACTTGGAATAGCAGGATCTTCTAGGGTATCAACATCGATATCTAAAGGAGCGCCATACTTTGCCATTCTTGCTTCTCTATCCTTTTTAATATTCTCATCGTAATAAGAATTGTCTACCACTCTTCTCTTCTTTTCTTTAAGGTCTTTTTTTGAAACCTCAGTTGTAGTTTGTCTAGACTTTCTCTTTTCCTCTTCTAATGCAAGCTGCGCTTCAAGTTCTCTTTTCTTTCTTTGCTCTTCGATTCTTTTTTGTCTTTTTTCTTCTCTTTCTTTTTCTTCTCTTGCAGCTTTAACTTCAGGATCCTCATCATAAAGACCTGCTTTAATATCTATAATTAAAGCACCAAGTTCGTTTGTCATCTTTTTAGCTTCTCTTGTAGGTGTTAACTGAACTCTTCCAACTAGTGAATTTGCAGCAGTACCTCTATAAGTTCTCATGTTTGCACGAAGCTTACCTGTTGTATCTGTTGTGAAAGATACACCTTTTTCAAAATCTAAGTCAGTTCCTATTAAAAGCTCTAATCTCTTACCTACTCTTGGTCTAAACTTCTTTGCTTTTACGAATTTAGCAATACCGCCAGCAATAAAACCTAGAGCGATACCTACAAATATTAAATTTAATAGTGGCATTGTTAATCCAAATAAACTAAAGATATCAAAAACACCTAGTGTTCCAACTAAACCAAAGATTGATAAAAGAACACCAACAATAGTTAGTGATGTTCCTTGCTTTACGCAGTTTTGCGCAAAAGTTGGATCCTCTTCTTCTTCATAATAATGAGATTTAACAAATGTAATTTTATCTACTGGAATTTCTCTTCTTGAAACTTCGTTGTTATTCATAAACTCTAGGACGAGTCTTTTGTTTGTTAAATACATAGTAGTACCATTCACGTTGTTTGCACGTGCTGATAAGCCACATAAGAAGTATGAACGAACTTCATACTCACCTTTAGCAAGTAATAAATCCATTTCGGATTGTCTCATTAGAATAACCCCATTTATACAAAGTTTAGATGACAGTAATTAAATTATAAATATATAAAAGATTAAAGTCAATAATGACAAAATTGCATTGAAAAAGGACTTGCATCATAAATGCAAGCCCTGGATTAACACTAATCTAGACTAAAACTAAGCCTTAATTTTGTTTAATTGCTTTGTAAGTCTTGAAATCTTTCTGCTAGCTGTATTGTCCTTGTAGATACCATCATATCTAGCAACGTCAATTGCAGAAATAGTCTCAGTTAATAACTTCTCAGCACTAGCAACATCCTTAGCTTCGATAGCAGCTTCATACTTCTTTATGATAGCACGAACCTTAGCTCTTTTAGCCTTATTGATATCATTAGCCTTTTGATTTGTGATAACTCTTTTCTTTTGAGACTTAATATTTGGCATATTCTTCCTCCACCAATAAATATTATTTTTTGCTAAATAAATATAGCATAAGAAAATATATTATGCAAGGATTTTAACAACGTTATTGTAAAAAAATCCACGTATTTTATACATTATCTCCAGTAAATACTTCCGTCTTTTGATAGTACTCCCCATTTGCCATCTTGTTTAATCATGGCTTTGCCATTTACAAAAGGAGTTGCCTTTTCAAACTTTAATTCATATACATATTTTCCTGTGTTGTCTATATAACCTGTCTTATCGTCTTTTGTTACACAAGCAAGTCCTTCAGAAAAACTATTAGCTGTATCATATTGAAAATCAATAACAATGTTTCCTTCTAGGTCAATATAGCCAAGCTTACTATCTTTCTCAACACAAGCAAGTCCTTCAGAGAATTGGAATGCTTCATCATATGCTGGTTGAATTATAGTAGCGCCTTTTTGGTTCTTATAACCCCACTTGCCATTTCTGCAGAATTTGAACACTTCAAGCTTAGTTGGTTCTGGTTCTTCCCACTTAAATACTTCTCTTTCTCTTCTACCCTCCAAAAACTCTACAAGTTCTCTATCGTCGAATATGCTAAAGCGAAGCTTTTGCTTGTTTTGATTATTCTGATTGTTTTGATTATTTTGTTGATGGTTATTGTTGTTTTGTTTATTATTGTTGCCATTATTTTGCTTATTAGCATTGTTGGCGTTTTGTTTATTTTGATTCTGTTGAGGCTTTTGAGGTTGATTTTGTTTGTTTTGGCCACCTTGATTGTTTTGTTGTGGCTTGTTTTCCTCATCCTCTGGTCTAAAATCTAAATTATATTGCTTAAGTTTAGCCTTAATTTCTAAACAGTCCTTTTTACCAATATTTTGGATTCTATACATTCTAGACATTCTTTGAACACAAAGATCATAAACTTTAACTACACCACCAGCCTTCAAAGCATTATAGCAATGCTCTGATAGTTGTAATTCTTCTATTGGTCTATCTAAATCTTCTTGTTTACCTGCAGGTTTATAATTGTCAGGTTTATTCTTGAAGTTTTTGTTAAATTTATTCTTTCCCATAACGCAATTATTTTAGCATAATACAGCCTTTATATCAATTATCATTGCCTCAATAGTTTATTTGAAAACAACTTATCTTATGTTATAATAAATAAAAATATGCGTAAGATTTATAATATTAGGGTTGTATCTATATCTTTAATGCTTTTGCTACTAGTATCACTAGTTGCTTTTTCATTTATTCAAGCCCCAATAGTTTATGCAGAAAACACTGATGTAATTATCGACTTAAGCGATGATTCTCTATTCGACGCATATAACGATTCTTTTGTTTACACATATGGAACATCTCTATATGTTGTTTCAAACAATACCATTATCAACTTAACAAACGCTTTTGAAGGAAGTGTTAAAGATATTGCTATGAACGCTTCTTCAATTCTCGTTTTAACTACATCAAACTTATATAGTTTTGATTATTCAGAAACAGAAATTACACCAAAAGGTATTGTTACAGATCTAAGTAATGTATCAGCTGTTTTTGTTGATGGAAATGGTAAGCTTGGCACAATCAATTCATCAGCCACACTTACTTATCTTCAAACAGATAAGAACACCCACAGTATTTGGTCTAATACTCTATCATTTAGCGATTACGCTTATACACCAGAAACAAATTATGCCTTTGTTGTAAAAGATAAGGTATTATCTAGAACTTTAGCAGATGGACATGAAGCTTCATTTACTACAGTATCTCAAGTAAGTAATGTTAACTCTATATCATCACTTGGCAATTATGTTTATGCAAACTGTGATGACGGGTTATATAGAATAGATTCTGTCAACTTAGACGCAACAGTAAAACTTGGAGAAATCTTTACAAGTACTGGAAAAATCACATCTACTCTAATAGGAGAAACGCAATACATCTTTGCCTTTGCAAATAAATCTATTGTCCAATATCTAGTTGTTGGTAATACTGTAGAATACTACAACAAGTTCGACAATAGCGCATATACACACCCTACTGAATTCAATATTATTCAAGTAGCAAAGATATCTGAAAATGCGAATGTTTATTCTTCTCCAAGAAACAAACAAATAACAGCAAGACTAAATGCAAATGATTTAGTTCTTGTTTTATGCGAAGTAAATAGCGATGTATCTGAGGAAGTCTTCTATAGAATAGCAACAGAAGATGGTTCTTTAGGATATATAAAGAAATCTGCAATCACAGAGAATGATTATTTATCCAAAACAACTGATGCTACATCTCTAAAGATTGGTTTATATGCTCAAGGTTTACATGAATCAACTAACATATATAAATACCCATATCAATCATCAGAAGTTCTATCTACAGTAACCATCTATGATCAACTTGTTGTTCTAGACAATGTTGCTGAACTTAATAATAATCAAGTTTGGAATTATTTCAGAGTTTCTTATGTAGATAAAAGCGGTTCAATTATTACTGGATATGTTAAAGTAACTGACGTTTCTCCATATACAGCATTACAAACACCAAAGATTTTAAAATCAGTAAAGATTAAAGCTGATACAGTTGGAGAATCAGTATATATCTACACATTGCCAGACAAGGAAAGCCCTGTCGTTGGCTATTTAACTGATGCTGCAGAAATTGATTTAGCAGAAGAATATAATGAAGATTCTTTATGGACTAAAGTTATATACAATGGTTCATATGCATATATACCTACAGCAAATTTACAACAAGGTGGTTTAACATCACTTCAAATAACATTAATTGTTATTTCTTGCCTAGTACTTGCAGCAACTGCTACAACAGTATCAATTATTCTATATAGAAAGAGAATGGGTTATTAATATGAAGATTGCTTTTATTTCAACTAATGATCAATTTCTAGAAAACAGTAAAAAATCTCTTTCACCATCTGATCAAGGATACTTTTATAAAATCGAATTAGAACAAGAATATTTCAAATTAGATAAAGAAGTAGATAAGATTATTATCGACCATCAAACAAACAAGGCAATCCTTGCTCAAATCCTAACAGATAATTCACTGTATTCAAACACTTTAACTTTGCAAAGAGGCGATGAAACTCTTTATATGGTTAGTGAGAATATATTTAATTCAATATCTCAAAGTTCTACAACAAATGCAGGACATACAGAAACGGACTTCTTAAGACATAGCTCTTTAGATGTTGAGAAAGTTGCAAGAACTGCTTTTGAACTTGCAGAAGAAAAGCATTTAAACATTATAGAATTACATTATGCTACGAGATATTCTTCAAGTTATTTATGGACAAGAATAATAGAAGATATTGCTCCAGATTATCAATACGAATCTATGATTCATGTATCGCTACCTATATTTATAGTGACTCATGAAGCATATACTGTTCACAATAATCTTATTCTAGTAGATCCATATTTTAAAGAAATTGCCCTAGTTTTAGCTCTTCATGATGGATATAAAATTGTTAGCAATGTATCATCTGGTAGATCTTATCTAACATTAGAGGTTAAATAATGGTTCCTGAGTACTTAAAAGAAGAAACAAAGCATACCTTAGTCTTATTTGACATGGACGGCGTAGTTGCCGAGTTTAATTTATTTGAAGATCCAAAGATTAAAGCTCATGTTCCTGGAGTATATCTTGAGAAAAGACCAATATATAGCGTTTTAAAATCAATAGATGAATTAAGACAAAACAAAAACATTGAAATTGGAATATTATCTAGTTGCGAGATTCCATCTCAAAAGGAAGAAAAAATTAAGTGGGTGAGTCAGTTCCTTCCTTTCATAAAACTAGAAAATATCCATGTAATTATATTTGAAGAAGAAAACTACACTAAAGAAAATAAGAGATTTGCTAAAGTTGAATTAATTCAAAGGCTTACAGGCTTTGAAAAGTACTATCTAATAGAAGATAGACATGAGATCATCAAGGCAACTAATTCTATTTTCCCATTTATGGCTCACCATGTTTCTGAATTTCTTGACTAACTCCCTTGAAATAGACACATAGGCCATTTTATAATGTAAAATGCTTGGAGGTTATTTATGACTAAAACTAACAAACTATACTTTGTTATAGCTTTTCTGTTTATTCTAATTACTATCGCTTCCCTATCCTTTACAACAGATATAGTAAATGCGGAAGATAATTCTCTTAACATTTATGTTAATGGCGCTGTAAAGAAATCTGGAGATGGAAGTATAGATAGCCCATTTAAAACAATTAAAGAAGCAAAAGATTATGTTAAAACATTGTCTAATAATAAAAACATCAATGTTATTATTGCTGATGGCATATATGAATTAAATGAATCTTTAGTATTTGGTATAAATGACTTCAAACAAAATTCTACTATTACATACAAAGCTGCTCAAGGTGCACACCCTGTTCTTAGTGGAGGCAAGCACATTACATCTAAATGGACTAGCGAAGGTAATGGTATATATAGTACTACTCTAGATAGAAATAAAAAACTTCGTTCTTTATATGTAAATGGCAAGCGCTGCTATATGACTTGCAATACTATAAGAGGCTGTGGAGCTTTTGGTTCATACGAAGTAACTGAAGGCGAATACGATTGGGCTTGGGCCGATGGTGCTGAGCGTGCTGGCGTTTATTTAGAGTATGATGAAGATAACATTTTATTAAATACTAGAAACCAAGACGATATTGAACTTGTTACAAGATCAACTTGGAATACTAATACTGTTTGTGTAGACCATTTTGAGGAAAATGCTGTTTATATCATGGCATATTTCCAAATGCCATATGGCGCTATAGCACAAACTGTTCGTTGGGGAAATGAGTACACCTTCAACACACCAGATACTTATATCTACAATGTATTTGAATGGTTAGATGAACCAGGAGAATTCTATTTTGATAAAACAACTCACAAATTATATTATTACCCAAGAGAAGGCGAAGATTTAAATACCGCGGATATTGTTGTTCCTAATCTTGAGAATATAGTTTCTATTGAAGGAGAGGACAACGACAATCTTGTTAAGAATCTTACATTTGATGGATTAACATTTGCTTATACAGATTGGAATCTACATGAAGTTGGTGGCTCACATGGTAGAACAACAAACCAAGCTGCCGCTGCCCTAACAGCATATGCAGAATGGCAATGGCATGAATATATCTATAGAGCTTATGATTTAGCTCCATGTGCATTCTCTGTTACAAGTGCTACTAATATTACAATTAGCAATTGCTCTATCTGTCATACAGGTAATGACGGATTAGATTTAATCAACGCCGTTTCTAACACAACACTTGTTGGTAATTCAATATACGATACAGCTGGAGCTGCCCTTATCGTTGGACATCCACAACATATGTATATTGGAGATAAAGATAGCGACAAAGGTAATCACTCAGACAAAGAAAAATATGATGTAAATGTAGAAGCTGCTTGTACAAACATAGATATTGAAAACAATCAATTTAGCTATACAAGTCAACATTTTTACGGAGACCCTGGCATTGTTATATACACAATGAATAATTCTAAATTCGAACATAACACCGTTCAAGAAACACCTTATGCTGGTATCAGTATTGGATGGGGCTGGTGGAATATGAACGGTGATCCAGATTCAGTAGTACCAGGAGAAGGATACGCAACTTGCCACGACAATTCAATTTGCTATAACAAGTTCCTAAACACTTTAACTGTACTTAACGATGCAGGCGCTATATATACACTAGGAGATATGCCAGGAACTGTTATTAGCGAAAACTACATAAAGAATGTTGGAACAGAATCAAGCCATGTAGATAAAGTTCGTGGTATACACGCAGATGAAGGCACTAAGAATGTATTAGGAGAAAGAAACGTTATAGATATTGATCCACGTCTTGCATGTATTGACTGTGGCGATTGGGGAAGAAAAGGTCATAATACATGGAGAAACAATTATTCAACATCAGCTAGATGGTCAACAGAGCCAAATATAGAGCCAGGAACAGTATGTGAAAACCTTGTTGTTGTAACTGATGGAAATTGGAATGATGAGGCTTTATCCGTTAAAAATAACGCTGGTGTTAGTGCTGAATATATGGCAACAATTACTGAAAGAGATAATGCAAAGCCTAGTTACTTTGAAGAAGAAAAGAATCTAGGATTAATTATAGGTTTAAGCGTTGCTGGCGGAATCGTATTAATTGGTGCAATTGCTGCGGCAGCATTTATTGTAACTAAAAAGAAAAAGAAACAAGCATAATAACAAAAAGAGCTAGCAGCGATGCTAGCTCTTTTACTATTCATAACTAAATCCAATTAAACTTTAGCGGCAATGTAATCAACTACATTTCCAACAGTTTCAAAAGCCATTGCAGAGTCGTCATCAATTTCAATACCAAATTCATCTTCTGCGGCCATAATCATTTCTACTTTATCTAAAGAATCAGCTTGTAAGTCTTCAGCAAGAGTTGTAGCTTCTGTTACATTGTTTACTTCAGAACCAAGTTGTTCATGAATGATTTCCTTTAACTTTTCTAAAATTGCACTTTTTTCCATGTGTAATTCCTCCTTTATGACACTACTATATTAGTATTTTTGTTTTAATTTTGCAACCTAAAGAAGGTACGTGGTAAAATCCCTATCTTTTGAGCAAACTGTTATATAGTAGTCTTCTAAAATATCTACGCTATAAATATCGTCTTTTGGAAAAGGCTTTTCCATATCTCTTGGACCTTTTACGCCTTGCCCTGTCCATTTTGAATATGCCTCAAGTTCTGTCCACTGTTTTATAGACATCTTAATCTTTGAAACTCTATCTTTTTTCTCTACATCTATTCCTACTTCTTGGCTCGATATAGCCACAACACAAAGATTCTTTGTGTCAGCTATAGAAATATATGCCTTTTCTAATTTTGGCTTCCCTAAATCGTCTTTATAAAGCTTACCAACATCTACATTATTGGTTTTGTTGTATGATTCTATAGCCTTTTGCCTAAAATCATATTTATCTTTATCAAAGCCGTAATAAATAATCATTAGAATCTACCTGTTGCCTTATTTAATTCTAAGAAGAAATTCTTTCTACAAGAGTCAAATTGATCTTGAGTTGCTCTATATTCCCAGTTTCCTGTAGCAACACCAGGAGTATTCATTCTACAATCTGAACCAAATCCAAATAAATCTTGAAGTGGAACAACGCCGATAACGCAATCAGATTCCATAACTTTCTTAATCATAAGTTTTACAGATATAGAATCGTATGCACCTGTTCCCCATACAGATTTATCGCATCCGATATACTTTAAAACCATATCTCTTGTATGCTCATCAAGTTCAAATAGCCATCCTAGTGATGTGTTGTTATCATGAGTTGCTGTATAACCTATACAATTCTTTGGATAATTTGTTGGTAAGTGAATGTTGTTGCTACCATCAAATCCAAAATGCATAACTCTCATGCCTGGAAGTCCTGTCTTCTTTAAAAGCTTAACAACTCTATTATCAATAATTCCAAGATCC
Organism: Christensenella sp. UBA3700; assembly: GCA_002372775.1. Taxonomy (GTDB): domain Bacteria; phylum Bacillota; class Clostridia; order Christensenellales; family UBA3700; genus UBA3700. Next base: position 2,052 of record DFIJ01000009.1, on the reverse strand, counting down.
TCTGCTATAAATCTGTCTTTTGGATATTTCTTGAATATCAAATCAAATAGTTCTATACCAACGCCTTTACACCATTTACCTTCTTTTGCTGTTTTAGCTGAAGCTGGTACTGCCCAGTAATCACTAAATGCTCTAAAGTGGTCGATACGAAGAACATCATAGATTTCCATCATTCTATCTATTCTTTCCATCCACCATCTATATCCATTAGCTGCCATAGCAGCATAATCATATAAAGGATTACCCCATAGTTGACCATCTTCACTAAAATAATCTGGTGGAACTCCAGCAACCTTCTTTGGAGTGCCATCAACTTTCAATTGATAGTTTCCTCTATTTGCCCATACATCCGCACTATCTAAAGAAACGTACATAGGCATGTCGCCGATAATCTTTATATCATTTTTCTTACATGTTTTTCTTGATTCATTCCATTGAAAACTCAAAACATATTGCTCAAAAACATAATAGAAGTATTCTTCCTTATTCTCTTTTATAAATTCCTTCTCGTTTATGTTTTCTCTGAATTTATAAGCTTTTGGCCAATCAAGCCATGACTTGTTTTCAAACTTATCTTTTAGAGTTTTATATAATGCATAGTCATTAACCCAAGTATTATCTTTCGCATATTTAACAAGATCTTTATTAATCTCGTCTTTCTTTCTATCATATGCTCTATGTAGTAATCTTGTTTTTAAGAATCTTACTGCATCATAATCAACAACATAAGGAGTGCCATCATACACTGCCTCGTTTCTTTCTTCTTCTGTTACAAATCCATCATTTAGTAGTCTATTTGGATCAACATAAAGACTGTTTAGAGCAAATGCACTATTACCAGAATAAGGAGAATTCCCCATTCCGATTGTTGTTAGTGGTAATACTTGCCAGTATTTAAATCCACACTCTAATAAAAATTGACAGCCTCTTGAAATCTCTTCTCCGAATCCACCAATACCAAATTCGCTTGGCAAAGATGAAATGTTTAATAAAACACCTGATGCTCGCTTTAGCAAACTATTCCTCCTTAGAAGCCTTATCAAAGAACGCTTCTACCATATCCATATAATCTTCATCTAACGCAAATTCAATATCTGGAGTAGTATATTGATACTTAATCTCCATGTAATATTGGAACACATTCATATCTTTTGGTTTATCTATTATAGGCTTTCCAATAACAGATTCATTAATTGCATCCTCTGCCCATTTTGCTCTATGAATAGAGTGAGCTCTATCCTCATACACCTTCACCTCAGCCTTAGGATTTGTACACTTATCCATATGGCTTGCAATACTTATGTAATAAGGAACTGTTGGATCGTCTTTACTATGAGTAACTAAAACTGGCTTTTTAAACTTGTTAATACCTCTTACACCTGTATATAAAGCATATTTACCAAAATCTAACAAACTAACAAGATAAGTTGCAGGCTTTGCTAAAGCAATTGCCTTTCCTGCTTTCATAATTCCTTGCTCTCTCATTGAGTCCCAGAAATTATTAAAACCACTAGTAGCAGCAACAGCAGTCAACTTCTTACAAATCTTTGAATCATTTAATACAGCAGCTGCAGCATAACCACTCCAGCTATGTCCAAACACATATGTTTTTAAACCTTGTGCTATATCTTGCTTTTGGGCGTAGTTTATAGCATTCTTTAAATCTATAATAGCTCTTTGAAGCGCAATCAAGCCAGGACCTTCTGAATCACAACATCCTGTCATATCATAAGCAAATACTAAATATCCCTTTCTTGCAAAGTAATCTATAACAAGTAAATAGTTGTCCATTCCACAACCAATACCATGTCCAACGATTATAAGGCCCTTATAAGAGGAATATTGCTCATTATGGAAAAATCCTCCAGCAAGGTTATATCTTCCGCTTTTAAAGCGTCTAGAGTCCTTTATAAGTCCTTTATAGTGTTCAACTGGAAATAAAACTGAAGATGGAGTAACTCTTTGATTAAAGAATGTTCTAATAACGAATTTTGTAACGGCAAGTGGAATAATAATTGTCCATCCAAGAAGGATGTAGACAATAACAGCGCC
>DFIJ01000064.1 GCA_002372775.1 Christensenella sp. UBA3700 | reverse complement strand
AGCAGGCATAGTTGTTTCTACTGTGCCTTTTGTATCAGTTGTACCGCCATTACCGCCGCCGTTGTCGCCGCCATTACCGCCGCTGTCGCCATCACCTGGTTTACCTGGTTTAGGTTTACTTGGCTTAGTACCGCCTCCATCAATTCCAGAAATATCTGGATCTGGAGTAATCTCTGAAGTATCGATACCTGAAGTAATGCCAGATTTGCTTCCTTTCGTAGGATCAGTCTTAAGATCACAAGAACTTAAAACGAAGGCGAAAAGAATAACTAGCATCATAACTATCGAAACACTAATAATCCATTTGCTTTTTCTCATAATTTCTCCTTTTTATACGCGTAATATAAGAAATTTTTACTGCACATATATTAAAAACGCGTTCTTAAATATAACTTAAATAAATTTCACACCCTTAAATTAGACATAAACAAAAAAGAAAAAGCCCGCATTTTGCTGGCTTTTGAGGCGCTAAATTTTACAAACTATTTTTTGGCAAATTATGAAGAATTTCTGGCAAACCTTAAACTAAAATTAAATGTAAAAATTATGTAAATTTTTCTTTTGGGAACTCTAAAATTATTTTTAAGCCATGTGGCTCATTAATTTCAGCTAATACTTTGCCCTTTAGAGCACCACTTATAGTCTTAACAATAGATAGTCCAAGACCAGATCCTCCAGTCTCGCTATTTCTTGAATAGTCGGTTCTATAGAATCTCTCAAAGATGTTTTGAAGTTCATTTTCCGGAACGCCTTTTCCTGTATCTGCAACTATAATACTGTACTTACTTGAAGTGTTTTTAAGAGTAACAAATATCTCGTCTCCACGTTTTGTATACTTAACAGCATTATCTAGCAAGATAATGATTGCTTGTCTAACCTTGTCTTCGTCGGTTCTACTCAAAACTCCCTCATCAATCGAAACATTCATCTTCTTGTCATCTAATTGACACATTATTTCAAATGGTTCAACAACATCTTTAACTATTGAGCTTATGTCACAATTTTTCTTCTCAAGAATAAGTCTATCTTGGTCAGATCTAGATAGAATTAACATATCTCTAACCATTCGACTTAATCTACCCGACTCATGAGTAACATTTACAAGCTGCTCAGATACATCTTCAACCTTTTTCTCAGGCTCCGCCATAATAGTGGATATAGACGTTTTTATAACTGCAAGTGGAGTATTAAATTCGTGCGAAATATCTGAAATAAGTCGATTATTTCTATTTAAAGCATCTTCGTAATGCCTCATCTGCAAAGTAACAATCCAATACGAGAACAATGAAAGAATCAATACCGCCGCAACTAAAACAACAACAGATACGGAAACTACTATCCTATATAGATTATTCTCTTCCGTGATATCTATAAAAACAACATAATAAACTTTACCATCTTTATTATTGCCTGTTGGACCACCTTGCCAGCTATATCTAACACCTTCAATTCTTAGATAACTATCATTATTCCACTCGCCATCATATGATGTTGGAAATCCTTTTGTATCTCCAATAGCTATTCCCTTTTCATCATAATAAACAACGCTGCATTTTTCATAAATAGATTCTATCTTTACATCTGGGGATGAAAGTACAACGTGCGAGGCTACAGATAACTGTTCTTTTATCTTTAAATTGATTGTATATGAGGCAATATAACAAGATAAAACTGCGACTAAAACAAGCAGTATACTAGGTACTACAATACTTATCGAAAGCAATCTCATAGATTGCTTTTCAGTCTCTGCTTTTGTATAAAGGTCTCTAACCCTCATTCTCCTCTTTGTCGCTCCACATATAACCGATGTTCTTAATTGTCTTTAGATAACGTTTAACACCGTATTTTTCTAAAGTTTTTCTTATGTTTGAAACATATACTTCAGTAACAGTAACAATAGTATCTGAATTGTATCCCCAGATTCTATTGAATAGTTGTTCCTTAGAAATAATCATATTTCTATTTCTGATTAAATATTCCACAATATCATACATTTTGCCTGCTAATTTAACGTATTCTCCATTAATTTTTAGCATCTTACTTACATAATCTAATTCTAGATTTCCATGAACATATTTTGTACTAAAGTTGTTGTTATATCTTCTCATAACAGCTTCTGCTCTAGCTAATAATTCATCATTTTCAAATGGCTTTGAAATATAGTCATCAGCGCCTAATTTCAACCCTTCAATCTTCTTATCTGTGCTATCTAAAGCTGTCAAAATAATAACAGGAGAAGTGTTAGTTTTTCTCAATCTAGCTAATAAATCAAATCCATTTAGTTTTGGTAACATCAAATCTAGAATAATTAAGTCATAACTACCATGTTCTGCAAGGTATAGACCTTCTTCGCCATCTAGTGCAAAATCGCTTGTACCAAGTCTTGATAAAATGTCCCTTATAGACTGATTTAAAGTTACGTTATCTTCTACTACTAAAAACTTCATACTCCCTCCTAATTATGTTTACTACCATCAACCCTAGTAATAAAATCTTCGCATAGTTTTATAGTGTCAATTTTATATAAATGTGTCCTGTTTGTATTACATACAACATATAGGCCACCTTCAAATTCTTCTATATGATTTTCGCTTCTACAATTTGGGCAGCTTGCCTTTGTCGAAAGCTCGTACAATACACCATCATGATACATTGTAGGATCTTCGCCATATTTCATTTTCTTTATTGCAACATTAGACTTTGCCATCTTATTTAGTGTTTGCAAATAATGCAAATCTGAAATAAAGAACGCCACACAAATCGCAATAATAATAAATGTCGCAAAGATGACTAATAGTTTTATATTTGAATTCAGTTCTTCCGTTCCTCTTGCAATAATCTCATCAAGCACAATACATGCAATAGCGACAAAAAACTCAATTATAATCCTAACAATTGCTGTACTTTTTGCCTTTTTCGCCTCGACTTTCTTTTGTATAAACAAGTCGTCTATATTCCATAAAGGCGCCTGTTTTACATCATCGCTTTGCAATGAAGCTTTGGATAAAATGAATTGTTTTTCTCTTTCTCTTTCCTCTCTTCTTTCAAGAAAGTTTAATTTCTTTTTATCTGAATCTATTTCTGCTCCACAATGTGGGCAAAAAATATCTTCATCATTTATTTCCTTTCCACAATGCTTACAAATTCTCATTATTCTATTCCTTCAATAAAAGCGAATACTCTTTTGTCGCTTTCCTATATTTTACAACATATACGATAACTAATGCTAAAAGCATTGCAGATACAAGTCCAATAAAAAACAAGCCTGCACTTAAAGCCAGTGTTATAGACTTTCCTTTAGTCATCGCTACGCCAACAATCGCAGATATAAACAAAACTAGTATCGATGCTGAAAAACTGGATATAGAAATGAGAGAGAAAAGATATTTATTCTTCTTTACGGCCCTATCTACAATTCCAGCAACAACCGTAAGTATAAACAATGCATAAACTACAATAGTAAGAACATACGCATAAACGCCTGCAGAATTACTCTTCTCTATAACATCTTCGCCTGCATAGTTTTCTACAACCGCTAGAACTATCTTCCAAACTGTTGCATTGCTTCTAGATATTCCAATTGAGTCCATAATATAAACGAACCCGCTATTAATTCCTCTAATAGGAGCCATTCCGATGTCTAACAATGACGTAGTGAATGTTTTTTTAGCATCCTCTATAGCAACGCCATCTATCTCTAAAGTAAATGTTGCCTTAACTAAAGGCACAGTTACAAGCAAAACGAGCATTATAAGCACTAGGACAATAAAACAAATATTGAAAATGCTGTTTAATTTAGCATTTTCTTTAGTTAGTTCATCTATTCTTTTTGCGTCAGCAGAAACAATAGATTTCGCACCAGATTGAAGTTTTTTCTTACCTCTACTGCTCATATAGCCTCGCATAGTATTATACTATAATATATTTTTATTAATCAATCGCGATTTAATTAAGCCCAAAATAACAGTTATCATTTTAGTTGTCACACCTTTATCACACCTTAAAAATCTTCACCACACTGCCTTTATTTTCTATCTGTCACAATTTGCAGTATTGTTGTCACAAAATTGTTGCAAAGCCCTATCCTTCTTTATATAATAATATACATGAGCGATAATATAATATTAACACCTATGCAACTTTGGAAAGACTATGATCCTCACTCAGAGCCTCTTAGACCTTCTTATTTAAAGTTTGACGAAAAGGACACTATATATGAGCTTGAAGCTTACATAAATGGTGATTCCTATGATGGTGAAAATATTAGAATTTATGTTCAAGGTTTTATTCCAATTAATTCGAATATCAATTCAAACATTATATTCGTAAATGATAAATCCGAAAAAGGTGGTATATCTCAAAACCAAATCCAATTTTCAAAAGAGGGTTTTGGTGTATTTACTTTTGATTATTATGGTCATACATTTTCATCAAATAAATATACAAGATATCCAAAAGCTATTAGCTATGCTAATTACACAAAAGCTGGTGATCATATAAACCACGCTACCCCAACAGCTAAAGATACATCTATCTTTATTTGGGACAAAGTGTGTATGAAGGTTATTAACCTTGTAAAGCAGCTTAGAGGAGATGACACACAAATCATCTTAGCTGGAATACAAACGGGTGCAGATATTGCTTGGCAAGTTGCCGCTATAGACAAAAGAGTTGACGCTATTGCAACAACATTAAATGCTGGATGGAAAGAATATAAAGATTATCCAAAACTTGCAGATATTGAAATGCCACTAGATGACGAAAGAAAACGTTGGTTTACAGGTTCTGCAACAGCCACATATCTTAAGTTCATAAAATGCCCTGTTTTATGTATGAATTCAACTAATGGTTCCTTAACACCTTTAGATAGAATTCAAGATACAATGCAACAACTTAAAGAGAATAAAGCTAAAACTAATTTATATGTAGCAGCTGGTCTTTCAGATACTATTAACTCTAGTACAAAAAACACACTTCTTTATTGGGCTAAGTGCTTAGCAACAAAGAAGAAAATGGAAAAAGACCCTACTATGACACTTATTAAAAACAAGGACGGAAGACTTATAGCAACAGTTAAAGCAGATAAATCTTCTGAAATAGAAAAAATAACTGTACATTACAGTTATGATGAGCTAAATCCTATGCTTAGATCTTGGCTATCTCAACCAATATCTCTTCAGGATTTATATACAGATATCCCTGTATATAATGAAACTCAACTTGTTTTTGCATACGCAACTGTTGTATACAAAAGCGGCTACAGTTTATCTTCTATACAAGAATATATGTACACACCTCAAAATGAAGACTTCATTAGAGTCAACATTCCAAGAAGCAGAATAATCTACCAAAAGAATTTTGGAACTAAAGGATGGATTGTTGAACAAGCCAAAACAGTATTAGACTTCCTTGAAGTAAAACAAGAAGAAGGTCCACTTAAAATCGCAGGTATAACAAGCCCTGTAGGAGATTTAAGCACATATACAATTGGTGACTATAAATACAAGAGCGATGCGCAAAATATACTACAATTTGACGCTGTAGCAACACAAGATAGAAAACTTACAGTAGGCATAATTGCAGGCGCTCCTGGTAAATATGATTCATATTTTGCCACCCTATCTTTAAAGGCAAACAAATGGACAAAGTGTTCACTAAAGATTTCGGACTTCAAGACAAGTGGATACGTTCCATTAAGAGAATGGGGAAATATAAAGAAGTTGACATTCAAGAACATAGATAGCACATTAATTAGCAACATAATATGGGTGTAAAATGAACAATTATAGTATGACTAGAAATGAGAATAATAAAGCAAAAACAACAGTTATTAGAACCTTAAATACTTTATTGGTTTTAATAATAATTCTACTTGTTTTTATTATTGCTTCAATAAACACATTATGGGCACCTTTTACAGTTAATGGTCCATCTATGGAAAACACATTCTTTAGTGATGACAAGATAATTATCGTGAAAAGAGGCTACACTCTAGACTACGGAGATATTATTGTTTTCAACAGAAGCGATGTTGATCGTAAAGTAATTAAAAGAGTTATTGCTCTACCTAATGACCATATTAGATATAGCAAGATTGAAAAAGCATGGTATAGAAATGGAGAAAAATTAATCGAGAACTACGTAAAAGAAGAATACTCTGATTCATATTTATCTTCAACATCTACAGATATAGACATTTACTCTGCCCTTACATCACAAGAAGGGTTATTAGTAAATGAGGGAGAGATCTTCGTATTAGGAGATAACAGAAATGATTCATATGATTCACATTCATATGGAGCTATCTCTCAAGAATCAATTATAGGCAAGTATTTATTTAAATATTAACATTTGGTGAGGTTAAAAGAGTATGAAAAACAGTGACAGACAAGCAAAACTAGACAAACAAAAATGGGCTTTATCTGAACAAGCAGGACGAGATATGTGTGGCACATTCGAACACTGTCAAGTTTGCAAGCATGAAGCAAAGTATCCATGTGCAAAAGCTTATATTAGAGCACATAGAACAGCAGATAAAGAATTAGAAGAAGTAGAATAATAAGGAGAGATACAAAATGAAAGCTATTGTTTCAGTTATCGGAAAAGATAAGAAAGGTATCATTGCTAAGGTTTCAACAGCTTTATGCGATATGGATATCAACATTGAGAATATTTCTCAAACAATTATGCAAGAGTATTTCACAATGATTATGGCTGTAGATTTTACAGATTCTAAATTAAAATTTACTCAAATCGCAGAAAACTTAACAAAACTTGGAGAAAAAGAAGGTGTTGAAATTCATATTCAATTACAATCTATTTTCGACAGCATGCATCAAATTGCAACAGGCAATTCAAAGGTTTAAGAGGATATATGTATACAAGTAATGAAATAATGGAAACCATAAATATGGTTTCACATCAACATTTAGATGTAAGAACAATAACATTAGGTATTTCCCTATTTGATTGTATTACCGACGACAAAAAGAAAACTTGCGACAAAATCTACGACAAGATTATGAGAAAAGCAGCTAATCTTGTTCAAGTTGGCGAAGACATTTCTAATGAAATCGGCGTACCAATTGTTAATAAGAGAATCTCTGTAACTCCAGTTAGTTTAATAAGCGCTGCATCAAAAGGTCACTTAGAAATAATCAGAACTTTGGATAAGGCTGCAAAAGAAACAGGTGTTAATTTCCTTGGTGGTTATACTGCCCTTGTTCATAAAGGAATGACACCATATGAAAAAGAATTTATTTTATCTATTCCAGAAGCTTTAGCAACAACAGAAAGAGTTTGCTCTTCTATTAACGTTGCTACAACAAAGGCTGGTATCAACATGGATGCCGTTAAGCTTATGGGTAAAGTCATAAAAGACACTGCTTATCTTACAAAAGATCAAGATTCTATTGGATGTGCAAAACTTGTAGTATTTGCAAATGCAGTAGAAGATAACCCATTTATGGCAGGCGCATTCCTTGGCGTTGGCGAAGATGACACTGTTGTAAATGTCGGCGTATCTGGCCCAGGTGTTGTTAAAAAAGCATTAGAATCATGCTCTGGTGATTTAACAGAAGTTGCTGAATGTATTAAGCAAACAGCATTCAAGATTACAAGAGTAGGACAACTAGTATCTAAGGAAGCTTCAAGAAGATTAAATGCTTCTACTGGTATTGTAGATTTATCTTTAGCACCTACTCCAGTAGTTGGCGATAGCGTTGCTCATATTCTTGAAGAAATCGGTTTAGAGAGCGTTGGTGGTTTTGGTACAACTGCTACACTTGCTATGTTAAATGATGCCGTAAAGAAAGGCGGCATTATGGCTTGCTCATCTGTTGGCGGATTATCTGGCGCATTTATTCCTGTATCTGAAGATGCTGGTATGATTAAAGGTGTTGAAACAGGTAATTTAACACTTGAGAAATTAGAAGCTATGACAGCCGTATGTTCAGTAGGCTTAGACATGTTTGCCGTTCCTGGTGACACATCTGCTGAAGTATTATCTGCTATTATTGCGGACGAAATCGCTATCGGCGTTGTAAACCAAAAAACAACTGCTGTTAGAGTAATTCCTGTATATGGCAAAAAGGCTGGAGAATATGCTGAATTTGGCGGTCTATTAGGCCAAGCACCTATTATGAATATAAACA
>DFIJ01000042.1 GCA_002372775.1 Christensenella sp. UBA3700 | reverse complement strand
ACGTATTAATAACATAGAATACGTTTTTTCTTTACATCGTTTCACGTTTTGCACCCTACGGTGCAATTATTTACTGAAAGTAGAATGAGATATGCGATAGAGTATAGGCAAGAAAGAAAAAGTCTTATATGTACTAAGGCTATGGAGGAAAATTTATGGCAAAATTAAATGTATTACTTGTTTGTGGTTCTGGAGCTTCTTCAGGATTTATGGCAGCTAATATGAGAAAGGCTGCTAAGGAAATGGGACTTGACTATCAGATTAAGGCCCGCAGTGAATCTGAACTTGAAACATATGCTGATGAAATTGATGCTTTGATGATTGGCCCACATTTAGCTTATCTAGAAGATGAAGCAAGAGAAATTGTTCCTGATCATGTCAAAGTCATTTTAATGAAGCCTGAATACTATTCAACACTTGATGGCAAGAAGGCATTAGAACACCTAAATGAAGTGATGGAGGGATAATATGAATAGTATTATTAATTTCTTAAATACAAAATTCGCTCCACAAGCGGAGAAGATTAATAGAAATATCTGGATCAATGTTTTAAAAGATTCAGTATTACAGACATTACCATTTATCTTAGTCAGCTCGCTTGTAACATTGTTGACATTACCTGGTAATCTCTTTAAATGGTGGCCTAATCTCTGGCCAATTACGAATTTCACTTTTGGTCTTATTTCAATTTATGTTGCTTTCCTTGTTCCTTTCAATCTTATGGAAAGAAAGAGATTAAGAAAACAGAGATTGATTGCTGGTCTTACATCTATTGCTTTATTTATGATGGTTATCCGTCCAAGTATTGATGCCAATTCAATTGCTAAGATTAACTTCAGTTATTTTGGTGCTGGTGGTATGTTCGTAGCTATGATTTGTGGTATTATTACTGGCTTAATTATGCAGGCTTTTGGTAAGTTCTCATTCTTCTCTGAAGATACAATTATTCCTGATTTTGTTACTTCTTGGTTTAATTCTATGTTACCAATTGGTATTACTATTGTTCTTGGCTATGTATTGATTGATGTGTTAAATGTTAATCTTTATCAGGCAATTGTTAATGTATTTACACCTTTAGGTAATATTCTTGAATCTTTACCTGGATTTATGCTTGTCATGTTCTTATATTGCTTCTTATATTCTATGGGTATTTCTTCTTGGGTTTTAACACCTATTATTACACCATTACTTATTCAGGCAGTACAAAAGAATGCTGAACTTGTTGCAGCAGGTCATAATCCAACATTTATTGTTACATATGAAGTTATCTTTGTAGGCTTCTTATGGTGGGGTGGAGTTGGCAACACAATGCCACTTAACCTTATGATGCTACGTGCAAAATCAGAAAGACTTCGTGCATTAGCGAAAGCCTGCATAGCACCTGCATTATTCAATATCAATGAACCAATGGTATTTGGTGCAATTGTTTGGAATCCATTCCTTATGTTGCCATTATGGATTAATGGTTTAGTTCTTCCAGCTATTACTTATCTGGGTTTAAAAGCTGGTATTACAGCATTACCATCAGCTGTTAACCAGTTATGGTATATTCCATTCCCAATTGGTAGCTGGCTTGTTAGCCCTCATATTGGTTCTATTGTTTTAGCACTTATCGTCTTTGTTGTATCAGGATTAATCTGGTATCCATTCTTTAAAGTCTATGACAATGCTGAATACAAGAAAGAACTAGAAGCAAAAAAATAATAAAAAATAATTCTGCTAACAAGAGCATTAAATAATGTTCTTGTTAGCTATTTATTGAAAGGATGTAATAAATATGGATGAAACAAAAGTACAAGATACAATGAATATTATTCTTAATGCAGGAGATGCAAGAACACATATTATGCATGCATTAGATAGCTTAGGTGATTTTGATTACCAAAAAGCTAAAGATGAAATGAAGCTAGCAAATGAAAAGCTTGTTGTCGCTCATAAGCTACAAACTGATCGCTTGCAGAATGAAGCAGAAGGAGAGGGTGTAGAGTATTCAGTGCTCTTTACACATGCTCAGGATACACTTATGACAATTTATAGTGAATATAACATTACTAAACACCTAATTACAGTATTTGAAAAACGTGATGCAAAGGAAGGAAAATAAGATGAGAGATAATCGTTTTCCTTATTTTCCTGGTGGTTTCTTATGGGGTGGTGCTCAGGCTGCAAGTCAGGCCGATGGTGCATATCAAGAAGATGGCAAAGGGTTAAATTCTTCTGATGTTCAGCCTTATTTAAAAGGTTTATCTAATGCAGAAATACAGAGAATAGAAACAGAAGGTATGACTTTAGCTGAAGTTAAAAAATGTATTACTGATAAAGATAGTTATTTTCCAAAAAGATATGGTATCGATTTTTATCATACATATAAAGAAGATATTGACTTACTTGCAGAGATGGGTTTTAAAACTTTTAGAACGTCAATTGACTGGTCTCGTGTATTCCCTAATGGTGATGATCTAGAACCTAACATAAAAGCTTTGCAACATTATTCAGATATGATTGACTATTTGCTTTATAAGGGTATTGAGCCAATTATTACCATGAATCATTATGAGACACCAATAAATATTACCTTAAAATATGGCGGTTGGCCTAATCGAGAAGTTATTGGTATGTTTGAAAGATATGGCAAAACATTATTGGATTGGTTTGGTACACGTGTTAAATATTGGATTGTTGTTAATCAGATTAATATGGTACAAATTGAACCATGGTTATCGGTTGGTGTAGCTAGTGATCAGTATGAAAATATGACTGAAGCGCTTTATCAGTCAACACACAATCAAATGGTTGCAGCTGCATGGATTAAAAAATATGCAAAATCATTACATTTACCTCATCTAAATATCGGTACTATGGTTGCTGACGGTACAGTTTATCCTGCTTCAAGTAAGCCTGATGATGTAGTACTAGCTATGCAACAAAACCGACTACAGTATATGTTTACTGATGTACAATTTAAGGGCTATTATCCACAGGCAGCCAAAAACTATTTTGCGTCCCATGATATCCATCTTGATATTCAGGATGGAGATATGGACTTGATTAGAGAGAATCCTATGGATTTCTTAGCTATTTCGTATTATTATTCTAAGACTGTTGATGCATCTAAAAATAAACTAGAACCATCCGATACAACTGTAAATCCAAATCTTGAAGCCTCACCATGGGGTTGGGAAATAGACCCTCAAGGTCTTTATCATTCTCTTTCTCTATATGCTGATCGCTATAATAAACCTATTATTATTGCGGAAAATGGTTTTGGTATGTATGACAAGCTTGAAAGTGATGGTACAATTCATGATAGTTATCGATCTGATTATTTAGGTAAACATATTGAACAAATAGGACGTGCAATTCATGATGGTGCTGATGTTATAGCTTATTGTGCATGGGGACCAATTGATATTGTTTCATGTTCTTCTCAGCAAATGAGTAAACGTTATGGCTTTATATATGTTGACTTAGATGATGAGGGCAAAGGTACGGGTAAACGAATCAAAAAGGATAGTTTTAATTGGTATAAAAAAGTTATTGCTACTAATGGCCGAAAAATATAAACTAGGGAAATGGGTTATTAAGAACATAACCTATTTTTCGTTAAAAGAAAGGATATAATGATATGGCCAAAGAAAAAGAAGATAGAATGCTTAACTATCTTATAAAAAATCCTGGGTGGCATAGTGTTGATGAACTGGCTATCTATGTAGGTGTTTCTAAAAGAACTATAAAAAATTATTATAAGAATCTTTCAATTGACAATAAGATTGAATCATCCAATAAAGGCTATCATTTTATAGATGGTGCTAAAAAAATAAATGAAGACTATGAGGATACAAAAAAAGGTAGATTATTTCTATTTCTAAATAAGTTGATATCAAATGGCAGCTATAATATCTTTGATCTTTCTCAGGATATGTATTTAAGTGAATCAACTTTAAAAGAAATAGGAAAATTAGCAGCAGAATATACAAAAAGATTTGATGTAAATATATATCTTAAAGGTGATGATTTCATCATTGAAGGTGAAGAAATCAATAAGCGACATATTCTCTCAGATATGATTTATAAAGAAAGTGAAGGAAGCTTTATTAGCCAGTCTACACTTAATGCATACTTTCCTGCGATGAATACCGATGACATATTTACGATTGTAGAAGTCTGCGCAAGAAATCATGATATCTATATTAATACTTTCGATTTAAGTAATATCGTCTTACATATTTCTATTGCGATAGAACGTATTAGTGATGATTCTAAAATAGAACAGATTGTAAATGTTAAAGAAGGCGCTAGTTTATTCGCTACAGATGTACTTTCGAGCGTAGAACAAGAAATGCAAGTGCAGTTCTCGGAAAATGAAAAGAATTTCCTGTCTCTCATCATTGATGCTGCTATTTCAAGATGGAATTCAAAAACATTGTTAGAAAAGGTTCCAGCTTCAGTGCAAAGTCTTCTGAATGATATTGAAAACTATATCTTTCATACGTATCGAGTTAATCTCAAAAAGAATAATTTTTCAGACCAGCTCGCAATTCATGTAACACGATTAATTCAAAGATTAGAAGAAGGTACTGTTGTACATAATCCAATGCTTAATGATATGAAAATATCAAGCCCTACAATTTATGAATGTGCTGTATTGGTTGCTGATCGTGTAGGTGAATATGTACACAAACCGGTTCCTGACAGTGAAATTGCTTATATTGCTATGCACATAGGTAATGCCATTGCTGAACAAATAGCAGAAAATAAGAGAATTACAACAGTTGTATTAGCACCAAACTATCAGAATAGTTTGATGGAAACAATTGACCGTATCAATAAAACATTCTCGGAACTAACAATTGTAAAAACAGTATCTGACGAAAAAGATATACCTGATAATGTTGATTTCATTATTTCTATTGGAAAGATAATTCAAAGTGATATTCCAAATATCAATATTTCTATCTTCCTAACATCTAATGATATTAAAAAGATTAATTTAAAGATACAAGATGTTAGAACATTGAAAGAGACAAATGTTTTTGATCAAAACTTATATGATTTCTTCGACAAACGTTTTTTTGAAATCAACAATAATTATAATAATCGAGATGAAGTCATTGATCATATATTTGAAACTTTCTATGATAATGGAGTTGTTAAGCAGGAGTATAGAAATGCACTTTTCGATAGAGAAAAGATGTCATCAACAGCCTTTGGTAATATAGCCATACCTCATTCCATTAAAATGAATGCTATTAAAACAAAAGCATTTGTTCTTATTAATCAGAAGGGTATTTGGTGGGATGATAAGAATAAGGTGAATATAGTCATTGCTTTAGCGGTTATGAAAGATGATGTAAAGATGTTTAGAGATATATTTGATAAGGTCTCTGATGTTATGATTGATGCACAACATGTTGCTGAATTAGTATCTTGTAAAACTTATGAAGAATTTTTCAATAAACTGAGAAGTATGATTTAATAATCTCAAATAAATTTATGATTGCATCTGTTTTAAGAACGGATGCTTTTTGTTTGGTTACAGTTCTAAGACATTATTTGATATAATGGAAGCAGGTGGGTGATGGTATGGATGAGAAGCGTTCAAACAATATGAAAGCTATTAA
>DFIJ01000173.1 GCA_002372775.1 Christensenella sp. UBA3700 | reverse complement strand
TAGCTGCAGAGTTAATTAAAGATATAGGCGATCCAAAACAAGTAACATCTCCAGAATCAACTGGTAAGATAGATAACGCAAAAGGTTTCTATGACTCTTTAACTGATGCTCAAAAGGCTCAAATTTCAAATGCTAAAAATTTAGAAGATGCTGAAGATTATCTAGCTGCTGATGATTTTAAAGATAAAATGGATGCTATAGGCGATCCAAAACAAGTAACATCTCCAGAATCAAAGACAGCCATACAAGATGCAAAAGATGCCTTATCAGAGTTAACAGATGCGCAAAAGGCCTTAATTGATCCAAATATGATAAAAGATTTATCTGATGCAGAAGACTATTTAGCAGCTGATAAAGCAAAAGATCTAATTAATGAAATCGGTACAGTAGAATACCCAGCATCTAGCGCTGCTATTAATGCAGCAAGAGACGCATATGAGGCTTTAACTGATGCACAAAAGGCATTAGTTGACAATTATGGCGATCTAGAAGATGCCGAAGATGTATATGGTGATTATGCTGCTAGTGATGTTGCTGATAAAATTAACGCAATTGGAGATCCAAAACAAGTAACATCTCCAGAATCTAAAGACGCAATTGATGCAGCTAACAATGCTTATAATCAATTGCCAGCAACACAAATAGGGAAAATCCCAGCAGATATTCGTAAGAATTTAGAAGACGCTAATGACTATTATGCTGCCGATAGAGTTAAAGATTTAATTAATGCAATCGGAACAGTAGAATATCCAACATCAAAAGCTGCTATCGATGCTGCAAAAGGAGCATATGATCAATTAACATCAACACAACAAGGTTTAATTCCTGAAGTTGATCGTCAAGCATTAGAAAATGCAATTGATAAATATGCGACTGATGAAGCAAAAGAAAAGATTGCTCAAATCGGAGACCCAGCTGATGTAAAGCATACTGATGCATACAAAGAAAAGATTGATGCAGCAAAAGAAGTAGTAGATAAATTGACTCCAAGTCAAAGAAGCCTAATTCCATCTGAATTAGCAGACTATGAGGAATCTGTTAATAGATATAAAGCCGAAGGCGCTAAGGATTTAATCAGCGCAATCGGAGATCCAGCTGATGTAAAGCATACTGATGCATACAAAGAAAAAATTGATGCAGCAAGAGATGTATATGACACTTTAACTGATGCTCAAAAGGCTTTAGTAGACAATATTGGTAATCTCGAAGATGCAGAAGATCAATATGAAGTTCAAGGTGTAATGGATTTAATCAATGATATTGACAATGTTTCTTTGGAAACAGACGATAAGGGAAAGATTGAAAAAGCAAAGGAAGCATATAACAAATTAACTCCAGAGCAAAAAGCTTTAATTCCTGATAATGTAAAAGATGATTTCGAAAATATTGTAGATGAGTTCCATGGATTGATCAGAGATGACATCACAAGTAAGGTTAATGATATTGGTACAGTTTCATATGATGAAGCATCTAAAACTAAGATTGACAATGCTATGGCGGCGTATAATAATCTAATAGAAGAAGAAAAAGCTTTAATTCCTCAAGAAGTTAAAGATAAGTTAGAAGATGCATTCAATACATATGACCAAATGGATGTCGATGCCACAAGATCAGTAGTTACAGATGATGAAAGTGGAGTAACAATTGAGACAGAAGGAAGAGGCGTTCCAAGAAACGTTAATCTAATAGTTGAAGTTAAAACAGATGTAACTCCATCTAATGTAAGCCCAGAGGCTCTAGAGAAATTGATTAAGAAAACACAAAAGATTGTCAAGATTTATGATGTTAAGTTAATTCAAACAGTAAACGGCGTTGATACAGAAATTCAACCTTCAGACATCAAGGAAGGCATGAAGATTAAAATTCATATGGCAATTCCAGAAGGTGTTGAAACAAAGGGATTAAGTGTATTACATATTCATGGTGATGGATCTATTGATGTAATAGACGATGTAACAATTGATGGAAATAATGTAATTGTCGAAGTAGCTAGTTTATCTGAATTTGCTATTGTAGAAAAAACAAGCCATGGATTCTGTGTCGGTTGGATAGTATTCATCTTTATGATATTAGAATTGCTATTTGCTTGTTTATACATTATCTTAAGATATGGATTCTTAAAAGAACTTGTAACTAAGTGCAAATTAGATTGCTTATATGAAAAGATGGAATTACTAACATTCATAGGTATGTGCTTATCTCAAGTATTATTTATCTTCGCGCTTATTGCAATATGCTTACATCAATGTGCGGTAACAATAATATCTTTCATATTCGTTCTACTAATTATGGGTGCATTAGATTATTTCTTCTTAAAGGATAATGATATATTTACAAGAATGTTTATTGATACTCCAATGCTTCCAAAGACGGAAAATAAAGATATTTTAAGAAAAGACAAAAGTAGATAGAATAACTCTTATTGATGCTCCAATTTTGGAAAAACAATAAGTTAATCATTGATAATATTACTTAAAGTATCTTAATAAAAGAACAAAAGCAGCTCCTATGGTTTATATATAGGAGCTGCTATTTCTTATTTTGGTGAACCATGAGTTATACTTCCCGAACTACCTAGTTGTTTTGGAAAAACATAATATAATAAATTGGCAAATATATAATGCTGTTTTTTTGATATACAACTCGTTCGTTAGATAATACATACCCTTTATTAACTTTATAGTCTTTGTTCGAAACAAATTTGTTGATCGCGCTATGGATAGTGTAGTCTTTGCCTGATTTAATTTCAAGAGGGATTGTAGAAAGATTGTTGTAATCATCAATTAAATAATCAACCTCTCCATTTGCTTTATTATCATAATAGAACAAATTAAAGCCATGTGCCTTTAACTCACTGGCTATAACAGATTCATAAACAGTTCCAAGATTAACGCTACTTTCCGTATTCATTATTGCACTAATATTATGCCTATATAAGATATTAGATAATAATCCTACATCATTTAAATATAACTTTAAAAGGTTCTTTCCGCTTGATTCAATTAATGGGAATGTAGGTGTTGAAATTGCTTTAACTTCTATAGCAATGCCTGAATTAATTAGATAATCAAATTCGTCTTCGTAGTTTGAATAACGTTTGCCTTTCACGTTTTCTATATCTTGGACATGCAATCTTTTCTTTTTATTGCATAGGCTTGAAGGAATTAAATCGTAAATCCTTTTAATCTTTAGTTTATTTTCCTTGTCATACTTGCTTGCATCATTTCCGTATAAATCATAAATATCTGCTTGTATTTTTCGTACTTCTACGATGTTTTTGCTTTCTAAATAACTATTAACAGCGTCTGGAAGCCCGCCGATCAAAAGGTACTTTTTAAATAAATCCATTAATTTATTGTGAACTGTTTCGCTTTGGCTTTCTAAGTTGATAAAATCTGCTTTAATTCTTTCGATTGCGGTTTCGCCGAAATTATTTGCGATTAAGAATTCTTCAAAATCAAGAGGATACATGTGAACTATTTGAATACTACCAATAGGTATGGATGTTGTTTTAGATAGAGTAACTCCTAGTAGCGATCCGCTGCATATATATGTAAAACGATTATCTTGTTTAAGAAACTTTAAAAGAGTTAAGTATTGTGGATATTCTTGAATTTCATCAATAAATACAAGAGTATTCTCCTTCTTGCCCATTCTGTCTCCTGCAACCATGCTTAATTGAAAATAGAAATCGTCTATGTTGTTAATATTTGCAAACAATTTATCTTTAAGTGAGTCTTCTACAAAATTTAATTCAATGTAATTAGTGTATACATTATTTAACACTTCAGTGGCGATATATCGTATGATATACGATTTGCCTATTTGTCGTGCTCCATCAATAATCATGATTTTGTTTGAATTTGAGTTTAGATACTCGATGATTGTGTTCGATATTTTTCTTTTAAGCATAGTATTTCTCCTTTTCCTCGACTATATTTTACACTTTTCCTATAAATAATTCAACAAAGAAATACACTTTTCCTATAAAACAAAGGGCTAAAAAATACACTTTTCCTATAATTCTATATAAATTGGGTAATGAAATAAAAAAGGAGTGTTCAACTCCTTCTTAGTGAACCATGAGTTGCACTTCCCGAACACCCCGCGAGGTGTCATCAAATTGAAGACAACTAGAGGATTTGATATAATAGTTTTGATATGAAACCAAACCCAAATACAATTCATCCAATACACGGATACGATAAAGAAATTTATATAAAGCCAACGATTAAGAACCCAAATATTATTGTTGGAGATTTTTCATATATTGCTGATTCAGATTTTGAAAGTCATGTAACACATTTTTATCCTTGGATAGGAGACAAACTAGTTATTGGCAAGTTTTGCCAAATAGCTGCGGGTGTTGAATTTATTATGAATGGTGCTAACCACCAAATGAATTCCGTATCAACATTTCCATTCTATACGCTAGAGGGTTGGGATGCTAAGGCTCCAAATAAAGAAGATATGCCATATAAGGGAGATACAATAATTGGCAATGATGTTTGGATCGGGCAAAATGCAGTTATTCTTCCAGGTGTTCATATTGGGGATGGTGTAATAATTGGAGCAAATAGTGTAGTCGGTTCTAATGTGGCGCCATATTCTATTGTTGTTGGCAATCCTGCTAAAGAGATAAAAAAGAGATTTGACAATGAACTAACAGCTCTTATGGAAAAGTGGCAATGGTGGAATAAGAGCATAGAAGAGGTCAATTCGCTAATCCCAATACTAACAAATAGTGACTTAGAGAAAGTCAAAGAATTCATAGAAAAAGATTTAATAAAAAAATAGACGAAGATTGCTATGAAGCCAAAAAGTTGGACAAACATTGGAGGTGCATATCAGATTAATGCCTTGGTATTTTATATCCGAAACTATTAATTAAATTATTTCACACGAATGAACCATAGCAATCTTATATGGATCAATCATTATATTCTGGAGGAATCAACTATTATTCAAAATAGGATGCACTATTTTTGTTATAGAATGCTATGAGAGGGGGAGTTCTCTTTAATGTTATTCTATATGTTTAATAATTAAATATATAAATAGGCAAAAATCATAATAGAATAATTATAGAGGAAAAAGAAATGATATTGTACCATGGAAGCAATGTTGAGGTAGAAAGCCTAAGAATAATCAATAATCCGGGAAGAACAAACGATTTTGGTGCTGCGTTTTATTTAACCACTAATAAACAGCAGGCAGCAAAATTTGCTAAAATTGTTTTTACAAGGAAAAAGAATATTGGCGCTCCAATAATAAATCATTATTGGATAGATGATGATTATTTAGAGGAAATAAACATTGTTAAATATGAGGCACCCAATGAAGAATGGATTGATTTTGTTACAGCATGCAGAACGAATAGAGAGCCTGAAATGGATGCTGATATAGTTTATGGTCCATTTGCAGATGACAAGGTATATAGGGTAATTTTATTATACGAGCAAGGATTGATAAGCAAAAACGAAGCAATCAATCAGATGTTGGTAAAGTCCAAATACAATCAATATGCTTTTAAATCAAAAGAAGCGATTGCTCATCTAAAATTTTTAAAAGCAGAAGAGGTTAAAAATGATTAATAAAGAAGAGTTTAAAGCATTAATGGCATCTTGTCTTGTTCCAGAGTTGTTAAATCAATATATGCAAATAAGCGGCGACGATTATTTGGCTGCGATTCATACATTATATAATTCAGAATTATATAGCTTGCTAGCTAATAAGAATACAAAATTATGGCATTTAAGCCCATTACAATTAGCAGTATTGTTAAAAGAAGAAGAGAATAATGGACAAGTAGAAATCCCAGATGGAGCGGCACTATGAGTAAGGATATTATTGAGTTTTCAGCTTTTGTTTTAGAAACATATAGATTTAACGCAAAGTTATCAGGTCCTGAAGTGGACGCCCTATTTACTAAATATAATGTGTATGATTATATTGCGGATAATTTTGATGTCTTACATTCATTCGGTGAAAAAAGAATAATCTGGGAAATTAAAGAGTATATAAAAAATCAAAAATAACTACTACATAATAAATAAAAGACGAACAGCATTGTTCGTATTTTTCCTTATTATCGAGTGCAACGAGATAA
>DFIJ01000158.1:2065-3006 GCA_002372775.1 Christensenella sp. UBA3700 | reverse complement strand
AGAGGTTGCTCTCTCCTTCTCTCCTCAGAACCGTACGTGTCCGTTTCCGAACATACGGCTCAAGCATATTAGTTATCTAAAGAAACTAATCATTAATACTATTTTATTTTATCTTCCATATAAGCATTGGTAATTATTTTTAAATTTAAATCTTTCAAAGTATTCATTGAATTCCTTTTTATATGGTGTTGCTTTGTATTTAATGCACCACGGATATTTAATAGAAACCCAACACATACGCTTAATTTGACTACCCGTTTCTGGATTAGTTAACAAATAATTATCTTTTATCCGTTTATCCCTGCAGGGTTTAAAGTGTTTTCCTTTAATCCACTTATGAGACTTACGAGGATATAATCTCTTCAAAAAGAGATTAATATGATGTATAATAAACCAATCCATCTTGCTAAATGTTTCTTTAGCTGATGTCATTCTCCAATAATAGGCAGTTCCTATTACCAGGTTATTTAAGGAGTTAATCAAAGTTTCTATGTCTCCTCCTCTTGTAATCCGGAAAATATGTCTTACTTTATCTTTAAATGACTTTATACTATCCTTTGATGGCTTAGTAAGAACTATCTTTCTAATTTTACCATATGACCGGACATTGATTCCTAGAAAATCAAATCCTTTGGAAATATGAGTAATACTAGTTTTATCATCTGCCAAAGTTAAACCTCTATCATCAAGATAATTTCCCAGCATTTCAGGTATTGCTTCTGCATCTTCTTTTGTTTTACATAATATCACAAAATCATCCGCATAACGCACCATAACATACTTTGACTGATTACTATAAGTATATGAACCATCTTTACGTCGAATAGGTTTATATTTGATGTTTAAGGCTTCTTCCATTCCATGTAACGCAATGTTGGCCAGTAATGGTGATATAATACCTCCTTGTGGAGTACCACTACTTGTTTCATGGAAAACACCTT
>DFIJ01000158.1:977-1938 GCA_002372775.1 Christensenella sp. UBA3700 | reverse complement strand
TTATCGAGAATAAAATCATGGTTTAGGGTATCAAAACAAGACTTAAAATCACCTTCAAATATCCAAGGACGATTTAATCCACGTACATGACTATGAATCTTGGCAATTGCATCACCAGCACCACGACAAGGCCTAAAACCATAACTATTAGCTTCAAATCTTGCCTCCCACACAGGTTCCAATGCCAGTTTACAAATCATCTGAAACACACGATCATGTATCGTTGGAATACCCAAAGGCCTGAGTTTACCACTCTTTTTAGGAATATAAGTTCTCATCACAGGCTTAGGCCTATGTAGATTAATCTTATAATCACGAAGTTTATAAAATAATTGCATACGCTCTGCATTCGTTAGGACAACTTCAAAGTCCACACCTGCAGTACGTTTACCAGTATTAATTTGTGTAACTACTTTAATAGAATATAATAGCGTCCTATCATCGTTTAAAAGCAGTCTAGATAGACTTCGAACACGCCGAAAGTCACTAGTTTCTTCAGCATGAATTATCCGCTGTTGTGTCCCATGTATGCTTCGAGTAACATAGTTCCAATTAATATTGGACCATTCTTCGTCGAGTTTGTCTAATTCCGTGGACTGACACAAACCATTAGAGTTTGTACAGTTTTCTTCAACTGAAATTTGACTCATAATATCATCACACATCCTCTGACTACAAATTCGTTTTAATAATCATGTTATACACCTGTTGAAGTCAGCATATCCATCAAGCAGTTACAATTTTGTTAAATTCCTGCCGTCTTAACGACACACAATGGCATTAGCTTTCTCAACATCCCTTACCCAATAAGGTCTTAGAATTTCCTCACAGAAACCCCTACCAATAATAGTTATTGGACTTTACTGGGCTTACCGAGTTCATCTTTTGTTAGACTACGACACAACTTAGGCTCTCCCATTACACCGACAGACATACGGGTTGTAATCAATAGACGTCCTTT
>DFIJ01000158.1:0-835 GCA_002372775.1 Christensenella sp. UBA3700 | reverse complement strand
ACGATGCTTATAAGAGTTCATTTAACATTAGCCAAACTATTGGTCTTTCTCTCGCCCTCCATTCCATGGATGCTAGGAATAAGATTAGGCTTTACCTATCATGCAACCTACCCCACCGTTACCAGTAACGCAGTTTCAAGGGAGAATAACCCATACAACAAGGTTAAAAGTATCCGTTCAAATAAATACTATACTAACACACACCAAAGAAAGAATTTAAGGTGCGAACAAAATTAAAGACAATTTCCCGTCGCACTAAAAAATAAAGGAGGTGAGAATAATAAATTAAAGTAAAATTTTGGAAGAAAAATTTATGTACAATAAAATATCCTTTTATATGAAACAGATAATGTAGAACATAACATAGAATAATATTCCAATAAACCTTCGAACACCTTAGAACATTAAATCTAGTAAATGATTCATCACATATAAAACTATTTTAAATAATGGATAGAGTATAACTCCAAATTCTCCATTAATTTTATTTTATTGAATTTTACTTCTCAATACCACCCAACGGGTAGTATGATTAATAATATACAACACCATTCTATATAAACTTAAGCATCAAATAAAACAAAAAAATGAAAAAAAATACAAAATAAAATTATTTGTGATAAGATATGATATGACTGTAATATGATGGAAAATCTTCAACAAAGTATTTTATGTTGGAGGAGTATACTCACCAAGTATTTTTTTATGTTGGCGGAGTATACTCACTAATAATCGTTGTAGTCGTATTATTCGCATAATTATAAGTGGTAATATTACGATTAACAGCATGCTTCGAGGTGTCAATATACACATAATGAATATAACCACTATTATT
>DFIJ01000054.1 GCA_002372775.1 Christensenella sp. UBA3700 | reverse complement strand
AAATTAATGGAAAAGTATGTAATGTCGTTAGATCAAGGAACAACCTCATCAAGAGCTATTTTGTTTAATCAAAATAGAGAGATTGTTCAAGTATCTCAAAAAGAGTTTACTCAGATTTATCCAAAAGCTGGATGGGTAGAACATGATCCGGAAGAAATTTGGTCTACTCAAAAAGAGGTAATGCTAGATGTTTTAAAGAAAGCTAACGTTACATTAGAATCAGTTGCCGCAATTGGTATTACAAACCAAAGAGAAACAACTATTATTTGGGATAAGAAGACAGGAAAGCCTGTATATAACGCAATTGTATGGCAATGTAGAAGAACTGCTGATTATTGCGACAAATTAATCAATATGGGGATTTCTGATGGAATCTATGAAAAGACAGGTCTTCCTATTGACCCATACTTTTCTGGCACAAAGATTAAGTGGATATTAGATAATGTTGAAGGCGCAAAAGAAAGAGCTGAAAAAGGCGAACTATTATTTGGAACAATAGACACATATCTTATGTGGAAATTATCTGGCGGCACAATTCATGCTACAGATTATACAAACGCTTCAAGAACAATGTTATATAACATTCATTCTCTAAAATGGGATGATGAAATAATTGATTTATTACAAATACCAAAGTGCTTACTTCCTGAAGTTTGCTCTTCATCGCATTTATTTGGTTATACTGATGAAAAGGAATTTGGATATAAAGTTCCTATCTCAGGTGTAGCTGGTGACCAACAAGCTGCTTTATTTGGTCACTTATGCGTAAGAAAAGGTATGGTTAAGAATACTTACGGAACAGGTTGCTTTGCTTTAATGAATACTGGACTTGAAGCTGTTAATTCAAAAAGAGGATTAATAACAACACTTGCTGCTTCAGAAGAGGATGGCAAACCACAATATGCTATTGAAGGTAGTGTGTTCGTAGGTGGTGCGGTATTGCAATGGCTAAGAGACGAAATGCATATGATTGAGACGGCAAGAGAAGCCGACGAGATTGCGGAGAGAACTCCAGATACAAATGGTGTATATCTTGTTCCTGCGTTCGTTGGACTTGGCGCTCCTCACTGGGATTCTAAAGCAAGAGGAACCGTTGTTGGCTTAACAAGAGGAACAAAAAGAGAACATTTTGTAAGAGCTGCTCTAGAGAGTATTGCATATCAAGTATTTGATGTTATTCATGCCATGGAGCATGATACAAAAACAGACATTATTTCTTTAAGTGTCGATGGCGGTGCTTCAAGATCTGATGTATTAATGCAATTCCAAGCAGACTTATTAGATACTAAGGTTGTAAGACCAAAAATAGTAGAAACAACTGCGCTAGGTGCTGCATATCTAGCGGGATTAAATGTAGGATATTGGAAGAGTATTTCCGAACTACAAAATCAAGAACCTGCTAAAATATTTAGCGGAACAATGGAAAAACAAAGACGATGTGATTTATTGATGGGCTGGGAGGTAGCTATCGCACATACTAGACATAGATAATAAATTGCATTATAATGTGGACTTATGGATAGTAGAATCAGACCTAATACTAAGAAAGTATATATTTTTGCTGCCGCAGGGCAAGGTGCCATTTATGCTATGGTGTCTTCTTGGCTACTAAGATATTATACCGACGTTGTTGGTCTTGAACTAGCTTTCGTTACAGGTTTAATGTGGTTTGCAAAGCTGTTAAATGCTGTTGCGGATCCGGTTATTGGCGTTATTGTAGATAAAACTCATACAAAACATGGCAAGATGAGACCTTATCTAGAATATATGCCATTTATTGTTTCTTTATTATCTTTATTACTATTCGTAGATTTCGGAATTAAACCAATGGCATGGCGATGCATTGTTTGTGGTGTCGTTTATGTTGTGTGGGGTATTTCATATTCAGTTGTTGATGTTCCATTCTGGGGATTACCACTTGCGTTATCTAATGATGGCACACAAAGAGACAAATTGTTCTCTGCTGCTAAATTGTTAAATAGTTTGGGTGGTGCATTACCAACTATAATTGTTTCATTATTAATATCTAAAGATTTATTAGGATTACAATATGGTATATTCTGGGGCGCTGTAGGTATTATATTGCTTTCAGCAATTCCATTTTCTATGGTTTACCATTATAGTTATGAAATACCACACACTAGTGTTAAATATGACAAGATGTCTGCCGGAAAGCAAATTAAACTTATTTGTAAGAATAAGATATTACTTTTAGTTGTTCTTTGCGGTTTCTTAGGATTTGGAAGATATTTAATTCAAGCTGCTTATACATATGCAGCAAGCTATGTATTTATATCTGATTCTTCGTTTATAAATAATTTCTCACAAGTTATAGGCTATGCATTAATAGGAATAGGTATGTTCCCAACAATGATAATGGCTCCATGGCTTGTTAAGAAGTTCTCATATAAGATTATCATTATTGCTTCTGGTATTGGAGCTGCCGCTATTATGACAGCGTTCTATTTCGTAGAAATAGCCACAGGATATAATTTCTATTGGGCATTATTATTCTTATTCTTAAGCGGACTGCCTCTTGGAATATTCAATATTGTAGTTACATCAATTGTCGGTGAATGTGTAGATTATCTTGAATGGAAAGAAGGAGTTAGACTTGAGGGTATGACATCTTCTATGTCTACATTTATTGCTAAAGTAGGTAATGCAATATCTGCAGGTTCAATTCCCATGATTTTAATGATTACAGGTTATGTAGAAAACGTTGAGCAATCAGCTTCTGTTAAGAATTGGATTCTAATACTAATATCTTTATTACCAGCGGCTTCAATGTTGCTTTGTGTGGTTCCTATGTTATTCTACGATTTTGTAGGTGATAAGAGAGCAAAAGCGTTAGCTGAACTTGAAGAGAGAAGAGCTAGTGAAAATGGCGATGGAACACAAGAAGTATTATCTTAGTTATTTTTCTTTACAAGATGGTGCTATTATAATACAATGTTAAATGCGGGGACATAAAAGGAGAACAATTTTATGTCTATTTTTATTTTTACAGACACTACTGCTGATTTTCCAGCACAATTACAATCACAATTTAAAGATTTTGATATTATGCCATTAGCATATTCTCTTGATGAGGATAACTATGACAATGTTGAAACAAAGTTACCAATCGATGAATTCTATAGAAGAGTTAAAGCCGGTGCTGTTACAAGAACATCTATGACTCCAACATATTATATGGAACAAAAGATGACAGCACTTTTAGAAAAAGGATATGACATTATCTTTGACGCTGTATCTTCTCAAATTTCAGGCGAATACAATGGAGGAGAAAGTGTAGTTAGAGAATTACAAAAGAAATATCCTTCAAGAAAGCTTGCTGTAATCGATTCAACAACAGCTTCTGGTGGTGAAGCTCTTCATTGTTACGAATTATTAAAGAAGAGAGATGAGGGTGCTACATTCGAAGAACTTGTTGCATATGGCGAAGACTTAAAGCACCACATCGCTTCATATTTCACATGCACAGATTTAAGACACTTAGCAAGATTAGGAAGATGCTCATCAGTATCTGCTTTAATCGGTAGCGTATTAAAGATTATGCCAGTTCTATATGTAAACCCAATTGGTAAATTAGTTCCAATCGGTAAAGTTATCTCAAGAAAGAAAGCATTAAAAGCTCTTGTAGATAAGATGGAAGATAGAATGCTTCCAGTTGAGCAAATAGATAAAGTATTTATTACTAATGCTGGATGTATAGAGGATGCACAATTTGTTGCAGATCTTGTTAAAGAAAAATATGGTATCGATTCTGTTATCTCAGATATTGGTCCAGTTATTGGCTCTCATACATCTACAGGATGCGTAGCGTTCTTCTTCTTGGCTAAGACAAGAATTGATGCAAACGATCCAGAAAAATTCGACGAATAATAAATAATAGATAGAGATTAATTACTGCTCTAAGTTTATGCTTAGGGCAGTTTTTGTTTATAGCGAAAAACTTAAAAATGCTTGATTTCCTCCAGAAAGCATAGTAATATGATACTTAGTGGAGGAAATATGATAAAAACATACGCTGAATTGTTACTCGAATATTCAAACTATTCTAATGCAAAAATGAAAATAGCTAGATTAGAAAAAGAGGGGAAAATATATAAAGTAAAAAGAGGATTGTATGAAACTAACAGAAGGGTAGATCCATGGAAACTAGCTTCTGCTATTTACGGTCCGTCATATATTTCTTTTCAGGCAGCATTAGCATTTTATGGATTGATACCAGAGAGAGTTAATTTGATAATGAGCGCCACAGCATTAAAGAATAAGACAAAGAAGTTTAATAATCAATTTGGATCATACTATTATAAAGATATTCCTTGTAAGGCGTTTGGTGTAGGGATTGTAGATTATGGAGACAATGAATATAGTTTTTTAATAGCAAGCAAAGAAAAGGCAATATGCGATACTTTATATACAATCTCTCCAGTAGATAATCGAAAGGATATTGAATATCTACTTTTTGACGATTTGCGTATAAATGAAGACTTGTTTGAAGAATTGGATTTTCAAACTTTAATCAGCATAGCTCCCCTATATAATTCAAAAAATCTTGATTTGCTTGAAAAATATGTAAAGAGACATTGGCTAAAGCAATCCGAAGTATAGGTTTTCGCTAGTTAATGCTAGTTTTCACTGGTATGTTTAACAAATAAAAATGACCTAAGAAAAATCTTAGGCCGTTTTCATTATTGTTTAGTATACTAGATGTCTAAAACTCTAAAGATATCTTTCTTTAGAATCATGCAGATTAAATCTAGAATCCACCATATGTTCCATCCAATAAAGATACGAATAATTGCTGCGACGATACAGCCATCTTTAATTCTTTGTAGGATACCGAAAATTAGTGATGTTACTGGAATGATTGCAAGGATTAAACTAACGATATAGTCTAAACCAAGATAAGCTTTACTTTTCTTTGCCATAATTAATTAAAACCCCCATTAATTTTTTGTAACTTAATTATAACATAAAAAATCGCCTAAAAACCTACAATTTTTGCAAATTGTGAATTATTTAACAATAGATATATTGACACCAAATTGCGAAAAATATAAAATGTAAGCAAACTAACATTTAGGGACGATTAGTGTATTATGTTGCAATTAAAAGAAATAGTAAAAGATTACGGAGAGAAAGACAATGTTGTTCATGCGCTAAAAGGCGTGAGCTTAAACTTTAGAGACAATGAGTTTGTTTCTATTTTAGGTCAATCTGGTTGCGGAAAAACAACAATGCTTAACATTGTTGGTGGACTAGATAGATATACATCTGGTGACTTAATAATTGATGGCATTTCTACAAAGAAATTCCAGGATGTTGACTGGGATGCTTACAGAAATGTTCGTATCGGTTTTATTTTCCAAAGTTATAATCTAATTAACCATATAGACATTCTATCTAACGTAGAGATGTCTTTGACTTTATCTGGCGTATCTGCTGCTGAAAGAAAAGAAAGGGCATTAAAAGCCTTAGAAGCAGTAGGATTAAAAGATCAAGTTAAGAAAAGACCTAATCAATTATCTGGCGGTCAAATGCAAAGAGTTTCTATTGCAAGAGCTTTAATTAATAATCCAAATATTATTCTTGCAGATGAACCAACAGGTGCTCTAGATTCAGCAACTTCAGTTCAAATCATGGAGATTCTAAAAGATATTGCTAAAGACAGATTAGTTATCATGGTTACTCATAACCCAGAACTTGCAGAGCAATATTCAACAAGAATTGTTAGATTATCTGACGGCGAAGTTGTATCAGATTCTAACCCATTTGATGTGAATGAAAGTGTAGAAAAAGTGGAAACATCTACACAAAATCTAAATACAAGTGAGCAATTAACTAAGAAAGATTTAAGAAGAATAAATAGAGATAAGAAAAAGAAATTAGCAAAGACCTCTATGAATTTCTTAACAGCTCTAAAGCTTTCTTTCACAAACTTAATGACAAAGAAGGCAAGAACTATTTTAACTGCTGTTGCTGGTTCTATTGGTATTATTGGTCTTTCTTTAGTACTTGCAATATCTAATGGTTTTAGTTCGTACGTAAAGAATATGGAGCAAGATATGCTTGCTGGATATCCTATTACTATTGAGAAAACTAGCGTAGATTATACATCTGTTATGAATATGTTCTCTCAAGGATCAATGGGAGAGGATTCTTCTTCAGATGATTCTAATAAGTATCCAACAACAGGAAAGGTTGAACCTGCAAATACGGTAGATAAACTTTTAGATATGATGAGTATTATTCAAAATAATACTTTAAGTTCAGATTATGTAGACCACTTAAATAAAATGGATAAGAGTTTATATGGAAGTATTTTCTATAAATACAATATGAAATTAAATATCGTAGGTAAGCCTAATGTTAGATATTTTAAAAACTTTAAGACAATAGTCTCAAGACTTAATCCTGCGTATGGCTCTATGATTTATAACGGAGATGACGGAGAATACCAAAATATTATAGGCATGACATCTATGATTTCATTTAATGAAATCACTGGTGATGAGGCATTTATTACATCACAATATGATTGCCTATATGGTGAATATCCAAAGGGCAAGAGTGATTTAATTCTTATTGTTGATGAAAGTAATAAAATCGGAGACTTTACTCTTGCTGCTCTTGGTGTTGATGTTCAAATAGGAGAATCTTATACATTTGAGGAGTTACTTAATATAGTTAATACAAATCCACTAAAGGCTTATGCTAATAATGAATATTACAATGATATTTCAACAAGCGGCAGCGTTTTATTTGAAGAAAATGACGCAACTGAGTTATATACAGGCTCAAAAGAAAATGTAGAATTAAGATTTGTTGGTGTATTTAGAAAGAAATCTACAGTTTCTTATGCAACAATGCAAAGTGGTGTTGGTTATACACAAGAACTTGTTGAATATCTATTAGATAAAAACTATAACTCTGAAATCGTTGAAGCTCAAAGAAATAGTGAAAACCAATATGTCTTATATTCACTAGATGGATTCCCAGGATCTGCTTCAGATTCTATTGGTTCTATGTTTGGTGGCGGCGTTTCAGTTACTGATCAAGAATCTGCCTTAGAAGTTTTAGGTGGTTCAAAAAATCCAGTAGCTATTTATATCTATCCAAAAGATTTTGATTCTAAAGACGGAATTATAAGATGGCTAGATAAATGGAATAATGAACATAATGATAGTGAGGATGTTCAATACAATGATATGGCAGCAATTATTGCTTCGACTTTATCTCAAATGATTAGAATTATTACTATTGCGCTTGCTGCATTCTCTAGTGTATCGCTTGTTGTTTCTTCATTCATGATTGGTATTATTACTTATGTATCAGTTGTAGAAAGAACAAAGGAAATTGGTATCTTAAGAGCGTTAGGTGCTAGAAAGATGGACGTATCAAGAGTATTCAATGCAGAGACTTTAATCATTGGTTTTATAGCAGGTTTAATAGGTGTAATAATTACATATATTCTAAGTTTACCAATTAATTTAATAATTAATTGGAAAGCGGGAATGGTATTGAATTTATGTTCACTAAATCCACTTGTTGCTCTTGCTATGGTTGCGCTATCTATGTTCTTAACATTAATAGCTGGTGTAATCCCATCAAGAATTGCTGCAAAGCGTGATCCAGTTGAAGCTTTAAGATCTGAATAAAGAAAAAATAATGTAAATATTGTTAAAAAGTCCTTGGGAATAGCCCAGGGACTTTTTGCTACTCTTTTTATTTACTTGCCTTATTTATACGCGAATATTATAATTATCTAGAATTTTAACTCCCAAGGAGAATTTTATATGAAAGAATTAAAATCATATGAATTAAGAGAAAAATACTTAAAGTTTTTCGAAGCTAATGGACATAAGATTATCCCTTCAGCTTCTCTAATTCCAGAAAACGATCCATCAGTTTTATTCACAACTGCTGGTATGCACCCACTAGTTCCATACCTACTTGGACAAAAGCACCCAGGTGGACGTAGATTAACAGACGTACAAAAGTGCGTAAGAACTGGTGATATTGATGAAGTAGGTGATGCTACTCACTGTACATTCTTTGAAATGTTAGGTAACTGGTCACTAGGTGACTATTTCAAGAAGGAATCTATTACTTTCTCATTTAAGTTCTTAACAGAAG
>DFIJ01000053.1 GCA_002372775.1 Christensenella sp. UBA3700 | reverse complement strand
TTCTCATTTAAGTTCTTAACAGAAGTATTAGAAATTCCTGTAGATAAGTTAGCAGTTACAGTATTCGCTGGTGATGAAGATTGTGCTAAAGATACATTTGCTGCACAAACATGGGCAGATTTAGGTATTAAAAACATTTGCTATTTACCAAAAGAAAACAACTGGTGGTATGCTGGTCCTACAGGCCCATGTGGTTCTGATACAGAAATTTTCGTAGATAATGGTAAAGCACCATCTTGTGAAAACAGCAATCCAGGTAATGATCCAGAAAAGTGGGTTGAAATTTGGAATAACGTATTTATGGAATTCAATAGAACTGCAGATGGCAAGTTCGAACAATTAACTCAAAAGAACGTAGATACAGGTATGGGTCTTGAGAGAACTATTTGTATGATTAATGGATATAAGTCAGTTTATGAAACAGATTTATACAGCGATATCATTGCCAAGATTTCAGAACTTTCTGGAACTCCATATGGTGTAAAGGAAGAAGATACAAGAGCAATAAGAATTATTGCTGACCATATTAGAACAGCTACATTTATGATGGGCGATGAAAAAGGTATTGTTCCATCAAATGTTGACCAAGGTTATATCTTAAGAAGATTAATAAGACGTGCAGTTAGATTTGCAAAGCAAATTAATCTTGATTCTAAACAACTTACGGTTATCTCTAAGATGTTCATAGATAAGTATAAAGCTTACTATCCAGAACTTGCTTATAACGAAGAAAAAGTTCTAAAAGAACTTGCTAACGAAGAGGAAAAGTTCGCTAAAGCTCTAGAGAATGGTATTAAGGAACTTGAAAAAGTATTAAAGTTCATGAAAGATGGTGTTTTAAATGGTAAGACAGCATTTAGATTATATGATACATTCGGTTTCCCAATCGAAATGACTCAAGAGATTTGTAAAGAAAAAGGATTTACAGTAGATCTTGAAGGATATAAGGCTGCTGAAGAAGCTCACCAAAAGTTATCTCAAGCCGGTGCTGAACAAAAATTTAAGGGTGGTCTTGCAGATACTTCTGAACAAACAACATTCTTACATACAGCAACTCACTTATTATTAGGTTCATTACAAAAGATAGTAAGTAAGGATATTCACCAAAAGGGTAGTAATATTACTGCAGAAAGATTAAGATTCGACTTTAACTTAGATAGACCTTTAACAGAAGAAGAAAAGAAATTAATTGAAGAAAATGTTAATAAGGCTATTAAAGAAGATATTCCAGTAGTTTGCGAAGAAATGTCAGTAGAAGAAGCAAGAAATGCTGGTGCTGAAGGTGTATTCGGTTCTAAGTATGGTGATGTAGTTAAGGTTTATACAATTGGTTCTTATGATAAAGAAATCTGTGGTGGACCTCATGCTGCTCATACAGGCCAACTTGGAGAAT
Source organism: Christensenella sp. UBA3700 (assembly GCA_002372775.1). Taxonomy (GTDB): domain Bacteria; phylum Bacillota; class Clostridia; order Christensenellales; family UBA3700; genus UBA3700. The sequence continues at coordinate 1,718 of DFIJ01000053.1, read as the reverse complement.
TCAAGATTGTTAAAGAACAATCTTCATCAGCAGGTATTAGACGTATTAAAGCTGTTATTGATACAACAAAAGCAATTAATAAATAATAGTTAATAAAAAAGCCGCGATATAGAGTTGTTCAAGGATTTGGGCAACTCTATTTTTTTGTATTTCACAAAAAATCGTAATATGTGTTGATTATCAAATGATTTAGCAAGAATGATTTTTGGCTAAAGTAAAGTTGTACTTTAGATTTGCCATAAAACAAGGAACAAAAAAACATATAATATTTAGTCTATGCTGTGCGAAAGTTGGGACGTTTTTGTCCTAAATTTCGCATAGCGTATTTGACAAATAAGGCTACCTATATTATAATGTATGCGAAAGTTGAGACATATTTGTCCTAAATTTCGCATGGAGATGAGCGTTATGATTGAAAGAAGTTATTATCTAAATCAAATTATTAGTAAAATGTGGGATGGTAATATTAAAGTTATTACTGGACTTAGAAGATGTGGAAAGTCTACATTGCTATTTGATTTATTCTACAAATACTTATTAGAGCAAGGTGTTAAGGAAGATAATATCATTAGGTTTGAATTGGATCAAAGAAAATACTTAAAATATAGAAATCCAATAGTGTTATGTGACACAGTGGAAGAAATTATTAACAACAACGCAAAAGATAAATATTTTTTATTTATAGATGAAGTTCAATTGACGACAATCGTTGAGGACCCTGAGAGTGGAATTAAAGTGTCTATCTATGATATGTTAAATGAATTAAAATCGTATTCGAATCTAGATTGCTATGTTACAGGTTCGAATTCAAAAATGCTTTCTAACGATATAGCTACTGAATTTCGTGGAAGATCAAGTCAAATACATGTTTTTCCTTTGTCTTTTGCGGAATATTATTCTTTTAAACAAGGAAACGCAAGAGATGTTCTGGAGGAATACATGCAATATGGCGGTATGCCAGGGCTATTATCTTTAACTGACTTAGACGAAAAAAGAAAGTATTTGTCAGATTTATACAATGAGATATACATTAAGGATTTGGTTGAGCACGGAAATATCAAAAGAGAGGATGTATTGGAAAAGTTATTAGATTATTTAGCTGCACAAATAAGTTCATTAACTAATTCTTCAAATATTGCAAATTCTATCAATGTTAAGGCGTGCGAAAAAATTGATGATGGGCTGATAAGCAGATATCTATACCAATTAGAGAATGCGTTTTTAATCTCAGAAGCAAAAAGATATGACATAAAAGGAAAAGCATATTTTGATTTTCCAAATAAATATTACTATACAGATATTGGCTTGCGAAATGTTCGTTTAAATTTTAGACAAAATGATCCAGGTCACATTATGGAAAACATTGTTTATAACGAATTGATAAGATTAGGATATTCTGTAGATATTGGAGTTGTTGAAGATAGAAAAAATGGAAACAAAAAACAAAAAGAAATAGATTTTGTTGTAAACAGTTTTGATAAGAGAATATATATCCAATCTGCTTTTCAAATGAATAAAACCGATAAAGTTAATTCGGAATTAGATTCATTTAGATTAACTGGAGATTTCTTTAAGAGAGTTGTTATTAGAAATGACATTCTAACAAGTTTCTATGATGAAGACGGAATACTGCATGCAAGTTTAGTAGAGTTTTTGCTTGGAAAGGTTCAGTTGTTCTAGAATAGAAGTGGATAAAAGTTTCTGCTGTTTAGAAGATG
>DFIJ01000004.1 GCA_002372775.1 Christensenella sp. UBA3700 | reverse complement strand
TCTTTGCAATTTCATCTCTAAATACGAAATCTGCTTCCCTTAAAATATCTAACTTATCTTTAGTAATATCTCCAAGAACTCTAATAGCTAAGCCTGGTCCTGGAAATGGTTGTCTCATAACGATTTCTTTTGGAAGTCCTAACTCGAAACCAACCTTCCTTACTTCGTCCTTAAATAAATCTCTTAGAGGTTCAACAATTTCTTTAAAGTTTACAACGCTTGGAAGTCCACCAACGTTATGGTGAGATTTAATTGTTGCACTCTTACCTAAACCAGATTCAATAACGTCTGGGTAAATTGTTCCTTGAACTAAGAAATCTACAGCGCCAATCTTATTAGCTTCTTTTTCAAATACTTGAATAAAATCACGACCAATAATCTTTCTCTTCTTTTCTGGCTCAGTAACACCCTCTAAGTCTTTTAAGAATAATTCAGAAGCATCAGCTAAGATAATATTCATACCCATATCTTCTTTGAATACTTTCATAACTTGCTTAGCTTCATCTTTTCTAAGTAGACCGTGATCTACGAAAATACATGTAAGTTGAGGACCTACTGCTTTATGAATCAAAGTAGCAGCAACGGCTGAATCTACACCACCTGAGAATGCACAAAGAACTTTCTTATCTCCAATCTTTTCTTTTAATCTTTGGATAGTTTCCTTTGCAAAGTTATCCATCTTCCAATCGCCATGAACGCCAACAACTTCATATAGGAAGTTCTTTAGCATATTAATACCATCGATTGTATGTACAACTTCTGGGTGATATTGAACACCATAAATCTTTCTTTCTGCATTTTCCATAGCAGCAACTGGACATGTGTCAGTTGTAGCTACAATCTTAAATCCTTCAGGGATTTGATTTACATAGTCTGTATGGCTCATCCAAACTTGATTCTCGCTCTTTAAGTCTTTAAATAACTTTGAGCTAGCATCGAATTTAGCTAATTGTTTACCATATTCTCTTGTTGTAGCATGTTTAACTTCACCGCCTAATGTATAAGCAATAAGTTGGCAACCATAACAAATACCAAGAATTGGAATGTTAAGGTCAAAAATTGCCTTGTCTACATGTGGTGATTCTGGATCAAATACTGAATTTGGTCCACCTGTGAAGATAATACCCATTGGGTTGATCTCTTTGATCTTTTCTATTGAGATTGTGCATGGATGCATTTCACAATAAACATTAAGATCTCTTACACGTCTTGCGATTAGTTGGTTGTATTGACCACCAAAATCTAATACTAAGATTTTCTCGTTATTCATAGTCTCTCCATAAAACTTTATTTTTCAATAATATTCTTTCTATCAAACACTGACTTAACTTTGTCACCAGCGTTACGGAACATTCTTTTCATTTCGATTGTCGTATCAATTACAGCTTGAATTTCAACTCTCATAAATACCATTGAAGGAACAACGCAGATGACCATAACTGCAGTCTTTAGGTACATAGTTGGAGTTAAGCTGTATAAGCTGAATAAAGTTGTTGTAAATTGTGTTGTCATGCACCATAATAGCGCAGCTGCACAAGCAACAACCAAGATTACTCTTTCCTTTGTATATGGCATACAAACTTGTAATAATACTGCATATGCAACAGCAGCATAGATATAAGTAGCCATTGTAGATACTTGAGAAGATACATTAATACCGATATTTGAATGAGTGTAACTTGTCAAGAAAATAAATAGTGCTATCGTAAAGCCTGCAGGCAATGCCTTCTTAAAGACTTTCGACAAGAATCCGCCAGTAACCTTTTGGTTGTTTGGCTCAAGCGCCAAGAAGAATGAAGGAATACCGCAGCAGATTGAACTTACAAGAGTTAATTGAATTGCTTCGAATGGGTATTGAATTGAGAAAGCAATACATAAAATTGTAAGTAAAGCTGAGAATGTTGTCTTTACAAGGAATAAAGATGCAGCACGCTCAATGTTATTTATTACTCTTCTACCTTCACTAACAACTGATGGAAGTGAAGCAAAGTCAGAATCAAGTAAAACAAGTTGAGATACAGAACGAGCAGCAGATGAACCAGCAGCCATAGCAATAGAACAATCTGCTTCTTTTAAGGCCATAACGTCGTTTACACCATCGCCTGTCATACCAACTGTATATCCTTTAGATTTTAATGCTTGAACAAGTTGTTTCTTTTGTTTTGGAGATACACGACCAAAGATTGTGTATTTATCACAAGCATCATAAATCTTTTCGTATGTGTCTAAATCCTTAGATGCATCGATATATTTATCTGCACCTTGCAATCCAGCTCTTTCAGCAACTTTTGATACAGTAATTGGGTTATCACCTGAAATAACCTTTAGTGTTACACCCTGCTTTGCAAAATATTCAAATGTTGCATGAGCGTTTTCTCTAATCTTGTCAGATAAAACAATAAGACCAACAATCTTCATTTGAGCTGGATCCATTGTTTCAGATAAGAATTCTCTTGTTGTTACTAAGCAAAGAACTCTGAAGCCTTCTTTTGTAAATGCTTCGCACTTTTCTTCTACTTCCCAGAATCTATCTTTTAAAACGAATTCTGGAGCACCAACGATAAATGTCTTATTAATACCAAAATCAACAGCAGACCATTTTCTTGCTGATGAGAATGGAACCTTCTTTATAATCTCGTATTCTGTTCCTTGATGGAAATAATCAGAGAATGCTTGGAATGTAGCATTGTTAGGACCTAATGCCTTAACCATGTTTCCAATGATATCTTGAATATTATACTTTTCATCAATAGGTACAACTTGTTCTACTTGCATTGAACCTTCTGTGATTGTACCTGTCTTATCTAGACATAAAACATCAACTCTTGCAAGAGTTTCAATAGAATACAAATCTTGTACTAATGTGTTCTTCTTTGCAAGCTTATATACACCAGCAGCAAGAGCAATAGAAGTTAATACCATCAATCCTTCTGGAATCATACCAATGATTGAACTAACTGTTCTTGTTACTGTTTCCTTCATTACGTGGTCGAACGCTTGGAAGTTATTTAAGAACATTAATGTTCCAAGTGGGAAAATCAAGATAGAAACGATTCTGATAATCCAGTTGATAGAATTCATCAACTTAGATTTTGTCTTCTTAAACTTCTTAGCTTCAGCAAGTAATTTAGCAGAATATGATTCAGCACCAACTGCAGTAACTCTACATGTTACTTCACCAGCCTGGATTGTTGAACCAGAATACAAAACATCGCCTTTTACTTTGTGGATATCATCAGCTTCACCAGTAAGCAATGATTCGTTAGCATCACAAATACCGCCAACTACCATACAGTCTACTGGAACTTGATCACCTTGTTTTAGAATAATAATGTCATCAAGAGCAATAGCATCAGTTTGTATTGTCATTCTTGATGAAACCCCGTTCTTAGAACGAATAGCATCTACTGTTGGAGATGTTAAAATTGACATCTTTTCAAGAGTCTTTTTAGATCTAACTTCTTGGAATATACCAATAACCATATTTGCAAACACAATTCCAAGGAATAAACCATTCTTAAATGCTCCGAATGCAAATACTGCACAACCAAGCACGAAGTTGATTAAATTGAATAGTGTTAATACGTTTGATCTAAAAATTGCCCAATATGACTTTGTAACAACGTTTTGTTGAACATTAACAAAGCCCTTATCTATTCTTTCTTGTAATTGTTCTTCGTTTAATCCAATTTCTGGATCTGCATCTACTCTATTTAGTGGAGATTTTAAATATGCTCTAGATAGTTTTCTCTTCTTTGGCTTAATTTCTTCTTTTGGTGCTTCTTGAGTGCTTACAACCTCATTTTCAGCTTTTACTTCAGGAATTGCAGGCGAAGTAATAACATCAACAGGTTTTTCTTCAGCAACCACCTGCTTAACTTCTTCTTGCTTTACTTCTACAGCCTTAACTTCTTTCTTAACTACTTCTTTCTTAGCCTCAACTTTTTTCTCATCTTTTTTAGTTGCAACCTTAGTTTCTTTCTTTGTTTCAACCTTTGTTGCCTTTTTTGTCTCAGTTTTAGCAGGAGAAGTCTTAGCTGCTACAGTAGTTTGAGCAACTTTCTTTTCTTCTACTTTTGGTTGAGATTTTTGAGATTTTGGCTTGTTTTCAGTAGTCTTTACCCCAGTTTTTGCTACTTCAGACTTTTTTGTTTCAACAACGTTCGCCTTTTCGTTAGTTTTTTTAGCCAATTTTAAAAACTCCTTAAAATAAAATAATGCGTATATATATTAACATACACACGCACTATTGTCAAAATCAAAACTCGAATAATTTATTATTTTAAAAGCTCAATTGCCTCTAAATATCCATCGTATCCTTTTCCCTTGATTTGGGCGATACAAGCTGGAGAAATCACTGAAATTTTTCTAAATTCTTCTCTTGAATTTATATCTGAAATATGAATTTCTACAGTCTTAATGTTTACAGATTTAATTGCATCATAAATTGCATAAGAATAATGAGTAAAAGCACCCGGATTTATAACGATTCCATCATACTTTTCAAAATAACATTTATGGATAGTATCAACGATATCTCCTTCATGATTAGATTGGAAAAATGTTAGTTCAACATCCTTTGATTTATCTTGAATATATTTAACCAAATCGTTGTATGTAAATGAACCATAAATACCTGGTTCTCTAATGCCAAGCATATTTAAATTTACGCCATTAATAACCATTATTTTTTTCATTATTTTAATACCTCTGCAATCTTTTTAACATCTAAGTCAACATCCCCGAAAGGCACGATATAATCGGCAAGTCCAACATATCTTGGGTATCTTTCGTTGTATATTCTAATTACATCTTCTCTTGAGTTTACATTAGGATATTTTCCCATCTCAAAAGTAGATAAAATTTTGTCCATTGATCTATCTCTTAAAATTACAATTCCGCTTGCTTTTACTGCTGCTAAATTTGTTCTATTTAAAACAGCACCACAGCCAAGTGCAATTACTTTTCCTTTTTCAAAAGCAACCTTTGCTAGAGCCTTAGTTTCCCATGCTCTAAATACCTCTTCTCCCTCGTCATAAAGCTCTTTTATAGTCTTTCCTGACATCTTTATAATCATGTCGTCTAAATCTATAAAGTCTTTCTTCATTTCCTTTGCTAGAGCCTTACCAAGTTCAGTCTTTCCACAGCCAAGCATTCCTATGATGTATATATTACCATTCATCTGCATTTGAGTATGAATTGTAGCTTCTGAGAAGATACGTTTAATCATACCTTGAAGGTTAACGCCTTGCCATATACTTTGAGATTGAACAGCTTGAGATACAAGCATATATAATCCAGATACTACATATTTCCCCTGTTTTAAGCCTGATTGCAACAATTTAGTGAATACAGGGTTATATACAAGGTCGATAATAGTTTCGTAATTTGCAACAATAGAATCATCTACAACTTGCTCATCTATATTTGGGTACATTCCTACTGGCGTTGCATCAACTAAAATATCTGCTTTTAGATATGGCAACGATTCGAAAGAAACAATTCTTGCACCATCAATTTTCACATCTAAGTCTTTAGAAACACATACAATATCTTTTGCATATTTCTTAATTGCATGAACAACACTTCTTGCTGTACCACCTGCAGATAATATAACAAAAGTTTTGCCTTTTGGTTTAACGTGAGTAATCTCTAATAGTTCAGCAAATCCCTTAGCATCAGTATTATATCCAATAAGTTTACCATTAACATTGTTAATGGTATTGATTGAACCAATTTCCCTTGCTTCATCATCAACTTCATCGATATGAGACATAATCTGAGTCTTATATGGAGCAGATACATTAACTCCTTTAAAACCTCTTAAAAACTCATGCATATCTATCTTATCGAACTCATCTTGTTGAATCTCTAACTTCTCTAAATTACCATCGATTGAATATAAATTAAAGAACATGTTATGCACAACTGGAGCATAAGAATGAGATAAATTATTTCCTATAACACCATATTTAATCACGTAAACTACCCCTATTACCTTCTTTATTATATAGGATATTAACTCCTTTTAAAAGATATTATTTTTGTGAATTATCTAAGAACTTTTTAACCTTATTTCTATATACCAAATAAGCGCTACTTCCAGTTAAAATTCCGCCTATAAACCAAGAAGCAGGAACGCCGACATATACAGATACTTCATCAAGCCATCCATTTAATGCGTAAGAGAATATTACTCTTAATGAAATCGTGAATAAAGTACAAAGTACAAATGTTTTTAAAGCGCCCATTGATCTTAGTATTGCCTGGCTTTGAACAATAATTGAAGCAAATAAATACATTGAAGCCATAGCTATAGTGAAATCTGTACCAGATTTAATTGCATCTACTTCCCCATTTTCAACAAACAATGAAACCAAAGGTTTTGCTAAGAACACACCAATTAGAGTGAATACAACAGCATTTATACCAGCAAAAAGTAGCGTTGCCTTATATCCTTCTTTGATTCTATCTAACCTATTTGCTCCTAAGTTCTGAGAAAAATATGTAGTTGCTGCATTAGCATAGCCCCTTATTGGAGTTTGGAATAAAGCATTTAATCTCTCACCTATATTTGTTCCTGCAATATATGCTGTTCCGTATGTATCTATAAGTCCTTGAACAAAAATTCTCGCAATATATACAAATGACTGTTGCAAAGCAACAGAAGAAGAATAAGATAAGATATCTTTAACTTGAGATTTATCAAAAACTATGTCTTTAAATCCTAGCCTTAATACCCCAATCTTTATATTCGTATATACGATAACCATCAATGCAGATAAAGCTTGAGATAATAATGTAGCAATCGCTGCACCTTTTACTCCCATCTTAAACCCTACAACAAATAATAAATCAAGAAGCAGATTTACTATAGTCGAGATAATTAAGAACACAAGAGGTGTAAAAGAATTACCTATTGATCTTATAGAATATGAATAGAAATTGTATAAGAACGTGAATATATTTGCAGCAAAAACAATATATAAATATATTGAAGTATCTTCAATAATCTCTTCTGGAGTTTTTAATAATCTTAAAAATGGTTTGCAAACGCCAATCACAATAGCGCTAAAGATAATAGTAAATATAAACCCTACTATTAAAGCTGTAGATAAAGCTTTTCTTAGCGAATCAATATCTCCTTTTCCATACCATCTTGAAAACACAATTCCACTACCAATAGTAAATCCAACAATAACAAACATTACAAGGTTCATTATTGGAGTAGCAACTCCCATTGCAGCTAGCGCGTTAGTAGAAACGAATCTACCCAATATTGCACTGTCTACTACGTTGTATAACTGTTGTAGGAAATCACCTAAAATAAAAAATAACGAGAAAGAAAGAATTACCTTAAAAGGATTCCCCTCAAGTAAGTCTTTTTTCTTCGTTAATTCCATTAAATAGCCTCTTTAAATTGTATTTATTATATCTAAAAGAGAATCCATAGCCACATCTGCAATATCTGATGTTGTATTTAAGTGTCTGTATATCTCTCTATATTTAAATACTAAATGCCAATCCTCAATGTCAAACAATCTTGCTAAAGATTCTACACATTTTGCTGCTACTTTATTTTCAAGAGACTTTACTTCAATAGCAGATATTTTAGATATTTCGCTATGCTTTTCCATATTACCAATTGCTTTAGCAATTTTCTTTGTCATTTCAAGCAATATCTCTATAATTGAGCACATATCCTCATTAGGTTCAATATTGAATGCTTTTATCTCATCAACTGTAGTATTTGCATAATCTAGAATATCGTCTATTTTGCCAGATAGATTAAAGATATCATTTCTTGCAATTGGGGTTATTAAAGTATTATTCAACTCATTTATAAGGATTCTTCTCTTAGAATCCCCTTCATCTTCAATCCTTGCGACCATTTCTGCGTATTTTTTATCTTTTGTTGTAACGTAATCATAAAGCGCTTGCATACCATCAACCATGGAAATACATTGGTTTTCCAAAAGATCAAAAAAATTAGCTCCTTTCTTAAATAAATTAAACATAACACTGCCCCCTTATAAGATTATTGCTTTTAAAAGCAATGCAACTAAAATTCCAAATATCATAGAAGCTGGGAATGTAACTATCCAGCTCATAATCATCTTATCTCCCTGTTTCCAAGAAACAGTTGATATTCCTTCTGCCGCCCCAACTCCCATTATTGATGAAGAAACAACTTGTGTTGTAGATATAGGAAGTCCAACAAATGTAGATGCAAACGAAATAATAATTGTAGATAACTGCGCAACATAAGATTGAACCGTAGATAACCTATGTAGCCTATATCCAATAACATTAATTAATTTTTCTCCACCAAATATAAGTCCTAAACATTGAATAAATGCAAATATGACAACAATCCACCATGAAAATTCAAAAGAATCAAAAGAAACTAAACCGTCTTGAGAACATAAGACTTTAGCAAGCAAATATACACCTAATGTCTTTTGTATATTATTTGCAGCAATAGATATAGATAACAAAACAATGTTTATAGATTGTAAAGCCATAAAGGCTTTCTTTATTGTTCTTGGCCATGCTGAACATAGCAAAACAAATAATTTTTGCATTATAAATCCAATTAGCAAGCCAAGTATAGGAGCAAAGAATACCATTATTATTACTTTTACCCAAACAGCAGACCAATCAATGCTATTAAACGAGAAAATCACTATACCAGATCCTACAATACCTCCAAGCAATGTATGAGATACAGAATTAGGAACAACAAGTATTAATGAAACAATTGCCCATAAAATTGCAGCGATTAAAGCAGCAAGTAAAAATACAAATCCCACATTTGGAGATATATTTAAATATGCATCAGTATATACAAGAGAACCAACAGTTCTAGCAACAGAATCGCTACCCATTAAAACGATGACAATAATTGGAGCTATAAACATTGAAATTGTAGAAATCAGAAAAGCTGGGAGAGGCTTTAAGGCGTTAGTAGCAACAGATGAAGCAATTGCACTTGTTCCATCAATGTAACCCATATAGAAAGTAAATACTCCAGCCAAAATTGCAATGGCAACAATATAAGTTTCCATGTATCCCCCTAATCATTATAAATAATCTAAAAATATTATTCAAATATAGGGACAAAAACTATATGGACAATTCGGATATTTAAATAAAGAAAAATTGAAATAAAATACGCTTGGATATTATTTTGAAAGATAAATCTTGAAAATCATATTTTGCACATCTGAATATGCGCTGACTTTATAGATCTCTTTACCAGAGTCATCCACATCAACTGAGTAGTCTGTCTTAGAATGATAAGAATCAACACCACTTTGACCATTAAGCTTCAAATACAAATCATTCATGAAATTTGAGACCTTCTCCAAGACGTCTTTTTCTGTCCAAAATTCGCTTCTAAAATTAAGGTCATTTATGAAAAACGAACTAATTTGTAATTCTTTTATCGCCTCAGTGTCGTTTGTTAAAAAATACACACTATACATGTATTTATATGAATTAATGAACGCTGAGTACTTTAAATAAGGATCTGATGATGTTAATAATACGTAGTATGCAACCTCATTTGCATCAGCTTCTCTCATTACTCCCTTAGTATGAGCAAGTTCATGCGCAATGGCGCATATCTTATCATAGTACAACATTTGTGTATTATATCCAGCCTCTACAGTTGGAGCAAATGTTATGCCTTCTATGCCAAATGCACTCATTAAATATGAAGACGCAATCTGCTTTGGAGTTGATGTATAATTTAGGAAATATTCACTAGTTAATCTTTCGTATTCTTTAGATATTTTTTCTACAATTTCATCATCAGAATAAGGACATATTGTGTGCCCTTCACTATTCTTTTCAAGAAGATTTATAGTCTCATAAATATCTGCAAAATATGAATTTGCAAGATTAACTGCAGCTGTCTCATCTACTAGATAATCAAGTTTATCTATATCAAGTTTTTCTCTTTTATAGGCAAATCCCGCAGTGCCCGTATATAGGAATGCTACAACTACAATACCTAATAAAATCCCTGCTAAATTATTCCATGCTCTATTATTGTTTTTCTTAACAAAGTCGTAGATTATTAGACCAATATAAATCAAATCTACAAGAACAAATATAAAAGCACCAACTTCAAATACGTCGCATTCTATATGCCCTATAAACGAGCCTACAACCTTAGCGTATACGAAATAAACATGTCTAGTCATCCATTCAGAGACTTTTTCAGACATTGATAGTAAAAAATTAGCGATGACAAGCATCGTGAATACCGTCATCGCTATAAATTTTCTTTTAGTGCTTTGTTGCATCTAAACAACTAACCTCAATTAGATAGTATATTTAGCTTGCTTTTGTGGAGCATTTGCAAGTTCAGCTCTCTTTTCATCATAACCAGGTCTTCCTAGTAATGCATATGTAGCATTCTTACCTTCTTCAACACCTGGTTGATCGAATGTATTGATGTTTAACATAGCACCAGCATATGATGTTTGTAACATGAATAAGTACATTAATTGACCTAATGTATATTCGTTTAACATTGGAAGCATAATTGTGTAGTTTTGTTTTCCAGCCTTAGTAATAGCATATTCTGTAGCCTTTCTTTCAGCTTGGATTAATTCGTTCATTGTATGTCCGCATAAGAAGTTAACTGATGGGATATCTTCGCATCCTTCAGCAATCTTAACTTCTGTTCTATAGTTATCTACACCGATAAATGTAATAATCTTATCTGCAGGACCTGCTGTATATAATTGAACTTGTGAGTGTTGATCTGTAACACCTAATGACTTAACTGGAGTTTGTCCAAC
>DFIJ01000162.1 GCA_002372775.1 Christensenella sp. UBA3700 | reverse complement strand
CGTCGTGGACTTGATTCTACAGAACAAGGCAAAAAGACTGAACTTATAGCTGTTACACAATTAACATCTATATCTCAAGAAATATTAGAAAACGAATTATTAATTAAAGAACCTCTAGCTGATGTTGTTAAGCAATATGCTTTAAACGCAAAGGCTGCTGGATTACAAGGCGTTGTATGCTCTGCTCTTGAGGCTCCAATTATTAAAGAACTTGGACTTATTAGCGTAACTCCTGGTATTAGATTTGCAGATGATTCTGTAAATGACCAAAAGAGAGTAGCAACTCCTGCTTATGCTAAAGAACTAGGTTCAACATATATCGTAGTAGGAAGAAGTATTACTGCTGCAGAAGATCCTGTAGCTGCATATAAGAGATGTGTAAAGGAGTTTTGTTAATATGGAAAATAAATTAGCTGTTGAAGTTGCAAAGAATTTATTAAAGATTAAAGCTGTATTCTTAAAGCCAAATGATCCATTTACATGGGCATCTGGTATTAAGTCACCTATTTATTGTGATAATAGATTAACTTTATCTTACCCAGAAGTAAGAAAGGTTGTTGAGAATGGTCTTGCTGAAACAATTAAGACATTCTACCCTACATGTGAAGTTGTTATTGGTACATCTACAGCAGGTATTGCTCATGCTGCATATGTTTCAGATATTTTAAATCAACCAATGGGATATGTTAGAGGCGGCGCTAAAGACCATGGCCGTGGAAACCAAATCGAAGGTGTTGTACCAGTTGGCAAGAACGTTGTAGTTGTTGAAGATTTAATCTCTACAGCTGGTTCTGCTATTGAAGTAATTAACGTATTAAGAGAAGCTGGCGCTAACGTTCTTGGTATCGCTTCTATCTTCACTTATGGATTACAAAAAGGTATTGATAGACTTGCTGAGGCAAATGTTGAAAATCATTCTTTATCTAATTTCGAAACATTAGTTAAAGTTGCTGCTGAAGAAAACTATATCTCAGAAGCTGACATTGCTAAGATTCTAAAATTCCAAAAGAATCCATCTGACCCATCTTGGATGGACTAATTCTTATCTAAAAGGCAAAAGGCTGTTAGGTTTTTCCTAGCAGCCTCATTTTTTTATTACTTGATTACATTATTTAACTTCAGGTAAAGAAGCAGCAGCAATAGATTGTCCCACTCTTCTTACATATTCACTAGGCATACCAATATCTATACCCTTAAGCTCTGGAAGTTCTTTATCTATTGTTTCTTTTGCAACCTTTAAGATAATATCTCCACCAACTCCTGATGTTACTCTACCTAGAACAAGAACATGCTTAATTGTATAATACTGTGCATAGTAGGCCAAAGAATAAGCCAAATAAACACCTATATCTTCATATATAAGCTTTGCTCTTTCATCTCCATTATTTACTAATTCTTGGACGTATTTTAACTTCTCAGCAAGTGTTAAGGATTCATCAATCTTTATTCCTGCCATATTAGCAAGTTTAATTACAGCATCTTGTGAGAAATACTTGCAGCCTACACCGAAATCTAGTGACCACTCATCAACCATAGATTCTTTGTTAAAATCTACAGGAACGAAAGCAAGTTCTGAAATCCAGCCATTTAAATTACCATTAGAATCAACATAGCCAACAGCCTCAGATGTACCCATAGCAATACCAACTACGTTAGTATCTTTTAAATCTAATGCGCCAGCAAGAGCTGTAACATCGCCGTCGTTTGCAACTACATAAGGGATCTTATGTCCAAGTTCTTTTTCTAATTTCTCAATAACTCTCTTATATATAAACTTAACTTCTTCACCATATTTTTTCTTATCTACTTTTATAAATAGCGAAGAAACCATTGCTTTGTTATCTATATACACACCAGCTGAAGATATTCCTATACCATCAACATCGCCACCCATCTTTTCAATAGCGCTTTTCATTGCATTATAGATACCATTAAAGTGATAATTAGGATCTTCATTTAATTTTGGAAGCCATACTATTTCCTCTGAACTAATAGTTTCACCATTAACAACAGCAGATACTTTTAAATCTGAACCACCTGCGTCAAATCCAATTCTTCTACCTTCTAAGTGTCCACCACATGGATTTGAAGAAGACTTTTCTTTTGGGATAGTGTCATAAGTACATTCGATAACCTCAACTGGAGATTCATATACTGTACTCATGAAATCATAATCAAATGCTCTAAGGCCGCCTGGTTTATAATATGAGGCGATTTTCTCATATACGGAATGAGAGCCAGCAATATATATCTTATAGCCTCCAACGACCCATAAGATTGTCTTAATTACTCTCTCAACAATAAAATTGTTTCTTTCATCGTCTACACCATCTTCGAATATATCAAATTCTCTTACATAGACATATCCTTGATTTCTCTCAACGGCAATAACTAAATGTTGCTTTTTAACTTGCTTTGCAACATCTTCGTTAAACTTTCTTATTTCAACAATTGCTGGTTTATAATCTTTATCTAAATTTAGTTTTACCATTAGAACACTCTTTTTCCTAATTTATATACTTCTTTAACGTTTAAATCTTCATCCATTAAAACAACATCGGCTATCTTGCCAACAGCAAGTTCGCCTCTATCTTTAAATCCAATACTCTTTGCAGCATTATATGAAGATACCTTTGCAAGATCGATTAATGATGCTCCTGTAATTCTTCTAACATTTCTTATACCTTGATCGTAGTTTAGAATTGAACCAGCAAGTGGACCTGACTTTAGATATGCTGCACCATCTCTTCTGATGCAATCAAGACCAAATAGTTGGAATTCATCAAACTGAGCATGCTTTACCTTTAGTGAGTCTGTGATAATTATAAACCTATTAGGACCTACTACCTTATAGAAAGCCTTTAGTGCATCTTCACTTACGTGGATGCAATCGCAAATAACTTCTGTATATAACTCATCAAAATACATTGCAGCAGAAACTACACCAGGGTTTCTATGATGATGTCCACTTTGAGCATTATGAGTATGAGTTACATTTGTAAGACCCATATCTATTGCTTTTTCAACATCTTTAAATGTGGCATCTGAGTGACCAACAGAACAAACGACATTTTGTTTTACTGCATTCTTTATAAACTCTAATGCTCCCTCTTTTTCTGGAGCTAGGGAGATGTCTCTTATATTTCCATTAGAATCTTTTACTAATGTATTAAACTCTTCAATGTTTGGGTTTCTAATATAAGCTGCGTTTTGTGCACCTTTATATTTCTCATTAATATATGGACCTTCTAGGTGAATACCACCAAGAGATGGAACGTCTTTCTTTGCATTTGCAACTACTTTGCAAACTCTATCTAGAGATTCAAAATCACTAGTTAATGTTGTTGCCAAGAATGTTGTAATACCTTCTTTATAGAAAGCATCAGCAATAGTTTTAATACCATCCTCATCAGCATCCATAAAATCAATTCCACATGAACCATGTGTGTGAATATCAATAAAGCCAGGAAAAGCAATCTTTCCCTGGCCATTAATAACTTCATCATCGCCTACATAAGAACCACTTCTTACATCAGCAATAACACCATCTTTCATCTCGATATATCCATTTTCTATCACGGCATCTCGAGTTACGATTTTGATGTTATTTAATATCATAAAGTCTCCTATTTTGTAACTTTACTATAAGCAGCCTCGTCTGCGTAAATTGTTACATTATTATGTTTTTGTAAGATTGTACAAGGCCAATCTTCACTCATCTTTCCATTAATTAATTCTTTTACTGCCTCAGCCTTATTTGCACCAACAGCAATAAGAACAATTTCCTTTGCCTTCATAATAGAAGCAAGACCCATTGTTATAGCTTTTGTTGGAACATCTTCTTTCTTTGCGAAGAATCTTGCATTATCTGTTATTGTTTGATCTGTAAGCTCAGCAATATGTGTTCCTTCATTAAATGAAGTTCCTGGTTCATTAAATGCAATATGACCATCAGAACCAATTCCTAGAATTTGGAAATCAATTCCCCCTGCTGCATCAATTGCTGCATCGTAATCTTTTGCATTCTTTTCAACATCACCAAGTCCACATGGAACTTTAGTATTGTTCTTATCTATATCGATATGATCAAACAAATTATGATTCATAAAATATCTATATGATTGATCATTATCTTCTGTTAAGCCAATATATTCATCTAGGTTAAAACTTCTAATGGTTTTAAATGATACTTTTCCTTCCTTGTAAGCTTCAGCTAGCTTTTTATATACACCAACTGGAGTAGAACCTGTTGCTAATCCTAAAATAGCATTCTTGTTTGAATTAACTAAATTGATAATTCTGTTGCTAACTTCATTATTGATTTCTTCAGATTTTAATACCTTAACTTCCATAAGCATCTCCTATTCAATACCAAAATAATTCTACCATTTTGAAAATACTAAATAAAGGAATAACCTAGTCAATTATATGGACAATTTGGTTATAGGTTGTATTCGTACAATTTAAAATCCTTTACGCCTATAATGTACTCTCTACCAAGAGTGCCTTCGCCTACATATTTAAAGCAATTTCTTTCAAATAAAGAAATAGCAGGTCTATTGTCTCCCATTATGTCGCATCTTATTGATGGAACATATTCATCTTTTGCCTTTTGCTTTATATAGTTAAGCATACTGTGAGCTACACCATTTCTTGTAAAATCTGGGTCTACTGCGAATGTATGAATAACAAAATATTGACCATCATCTAAATGAATTGTCCAATCGCCATATTTTTGATATTCGCCTTCTGGATCCCTATTTAACACAAAAGCTCCAACAATTACATCTTTATCTAAACAGATAAATTGTTCGCCCTTTGAAATAGCACTAGCTATTGTGTCCTTTGATGGATAAACTTCATAATCCCATCTTGGAAAATTAAAATGGTTATAATGCATAACATCTATAACCTTTTTATAAAACTCATTTACTGCATTTTCATCTTTTTGACTTGCTACTCTAATTTCCATTATCTCTTCCTATAACTGTAATTTTTCACATAAGAAAATGCTTCTAAGAAATCAGCCATTGATTCCTAAAAAATACATTTTGCAAAACCATTATAGCATAGAAAAGATTGGCAAAACATAGGATTGTTGAATTTGCGTTTATATTTATAAATATAACTTTCTTACCCTAAATTGCCCACTCTCTATTATTTGCCAAAATTCCTTTAAATCTTGCCAAAATATAATCGACACTTTTGGCCGATTTTGTCGAATATCACACCCTTAAGGTGGCAGTTTACAAATCATTTACAAAAAATACCCCGATTGATGTCAAATTTTGGCAAAATTCGTTGATTTTTTGGCAATGCTTTATTAACATAGTCGAGAACTCTATAGGTGAGATTATAAAGAGTGAGAGAGGATTACCATGTATATTGAACCAGAAAAATCTTCTAAAAGTGCGGCAGAAGAGAAGAGGTTTAAAAGAGGCTATGCAATAATTGCTATTGCAGTAGTTGTTATTCTTTTAGCATTATTAACATTATATCTACTAAACATCAGAGAAACTCCAACAGTATCATTGGATAATTTAATTACAGTTAACGACTCAGTTAACTTTGATTTGAATTTAGACGATCCAGGCAATGCTGATGCAACTATAACAAGAGTTGATCTATATCACGGCGATCAAATCGTTCAATCAGCTAGTGATTTCAATTCATTGTCTTTTGAGAATCTTTTAAATGATACTACTTATTATATTGTTGCTACTTATACATATAATAAGCATGAAGGTAGAGGTGTAAGAACTCAACAAATTGTCAGTGAAGAATTCACTACTGTTGCGCTTAATGCCCCAACTATTTCATTTGAAGGTATAAAATCATCAGATACTACTGTTTCCTTCTCTATTAATTTTGCAGATCCAGACAATACAAAAGCCCAAATCACAGCAATCAAGTTATATAACAATGAAGATCATTCCCTTGTTATGGCACTTGATAGTTTCGACTCTCTAGAAAATCTACGTTTCTCATCTTTATTAAGTGGAAAAGTTTACTACATTGTAGCTACATACACATATGACTTAAATGATGGTAATGGAGTTCATACTGAAACATTAGAATCTAATACAATCTCAACAACTCCAAAGGATATCCCAACATTAGGATTTAGTAGTTTAACAGTAGATGAAAATACTGTTAATTTCGGTATCATATTCGAAGATGGATATCATACTAACGCTGTAATTAACTCTATTGCTCTATTATTAGACAATGACACTCTTGTAACATGCTTAGAACATTTTGATTTATCTCATATTTTATCTTTCACTAACTTATTAAATAACAACGTTTATCGTATAGCTATTGAATGTTCGTATGATTTAAATGATGGACAAGGAACTCGTGTTACTATTGTTACAAGTAATTCATTCGAAACAAGAGCTTTAGCTCTTCCTGTTGTTAATATTGAAAACATCGAAACAAACAACACAACAACTGTTGATTTTGATATCACATACACAGAAAGCGATTCAACAAAGCTTAATATAACAAACGTTGAACTTATTGCAGATGAAGAAGTTAAGCAATCTATCCAAGAGTTTACTTCTTATAGCAACTTACAATTTAGCGAATTAAACAATGACTATAGTTACATTTTAAAGGTTTATTATACATACGATTTAAATGATGGTAATGGCGTGCATTACGAAACTATTACTTCTAACGTATTTAGAACAATAGCTTTACAAATGCCTGAAGTATCTTTAAGTGCTACATCAACAACAACATCTATTACAGCAACACATGCCATAACAGATTTAGATGGTACACTAAAGTGCATTAAGAGTGTTGAAATTTATGAAACAGGCAAGTATGACACAGTTATCACAACTATTTCAAATCCAGAAAGCAATTCAGTAACTTTTGATAACTTATACAGTAACACAAATTACACTATCGTTTATACATACGCATTTGATTTAAACAATGGCGTTGGTGAGCAACATGGCGTTAACACAATCCAAAAGACAACAGTTGCAAAAAATGCCCCTATCGTTTCAATCTCATCAATTACTAACGAAGAAACATCTGTAAGTGTTGTTTTAACTCATAGCGACGTTGATTCAACAGATCTTACAATCACTAGCGTAGATTTATATAACAAGAAAGATAACAATATCGTTAAATCAATTAATAATCCAACAAGCGATGAATTAACATTTAACGATTTATTAAATAACAATACATATTATGTAGTTGTAAATTACAGATATAATTTAAACGAAAATTCTAGCGATGTTGAAGAATCAATTAAGTCAAATTCTACAACAACAAGAACTCTAGTTAATCCTGTAATAGCAATTAACAGCTTAACTCTTACAGATTTAACAGCAAGCTTCAATTTATCTATTGAAGATGTAGATTCTACACAAGCAAAGTTCAATAGCGTTGCCCTATTCTTTGAAGATGGCACTGAATTTGCTTCTCTAGATTCATTCCCATTAAACACAACTCTATATTTCAATAACCTATTAAATGGTTATACATACTATGTTGCTGCTACATATTCATATGATTTAAATGATGGAAATGGTGAGCAAGATGCAAGCATTATATCTTCTAACACAATTACAACAATTCAACTTGGAGAACCATCTGTAACTATCGGCGATGTTACATTAGATGACACAACCGCTTCATTCAGCATTTCTTTAATCGATCTAAGCAATACTCAAGCAAAAGTTACAGCAATTGATTTATATAACAACAAGGATTTATTAACATCTATTAAGACAATTTCAAATCCTTCAGATTTAGCAAACCTTGCATTTACTGAATTATCTAACAACAATACATATAAGTTTATTGTTACATATACATATGATTTAAATGACGGAGACGGAGTTCATGTAAATACTCTTGAATCTAACTTCTTTACAACAAAGGCTAAACTAGCTCCAGCAGTTTCATTCAACTCTATTACAACAACTACAAACTCTAATGCATTCTCTATAACATTTAATGATGTAGATAATACAAATGCCGTAATCACAAGTATTTCTTTATATGAAGAAGATGGCAAGTTCGTAAAGAGCTTAGATTCATATAATGATTTATCCAACTTAGCATTTACAGGTTTATATAGTAATAAGACTTACTATATGACAGTATCTTATACATATAATCTAAATGATGAAACAGGAACTCATGCTAATACAATTACATCTAACAACTTCACTACTACAGCAAAAGTTGTTCCAACTGTTGGCATAAACGATATTAGCTCAACACAAACATCTATTTCATTTACTATTTCAAAGACAGATATTGATTCAACATTAGTATCAATACCTTCAGCTGTATTATATGATTCAAATGATGTTAAGATTTCTACAATTTCAAATCCTGCAGTAAATCAAGAATTAACATTTGATAACCTATTAAGTAATAAGAACTACTACATCGTTGTTTCTTATAGCTACAACTTAAATAATGCAAATGGTGATGTAGATTGCTCTGTTGAAAGTGATGCAATCCAAACTCAAGAAAAAGCAACAGCTATCCACTTCAAGAACGTTTCATCAAGTGTAGATTCAATTTCATTCATGTATGATATCGACAACTTAGATGCAACAAACACAACAGCAACTAAGGTTGAACTTCTATACAACAACAGCGTAGCACAAACAATCACAAGCCCTGTTGAGAATACTGCTTTATCTTTCAATAACTTATATAGCAATTCTTCATACAAGCTTGTTATTTCTTATACATTCAACTTAAATGATGGCAACGGAACACAAAACGGTACAGTTTCATATGTAATCTCTACAAGCGCTAGAGAGATTCCAGTTGTAGCATTCGATACAATCTCTACTACAACAACAGAAATTACATATACAACAACTGTTACTGACAATGGTAATACTGATGCAACAATAACAAAGGTTGATTTATATGATTCAACAAATACACTTGTAGATACATCAGAAATCGCTAATGGAAAGTTCTCTAACCTATACAGCAATACAACATATTATATGGTATTAACATATACATATGATTTAAAGAATGATACTTCTATAAAGAGCGAAACAAGAACAAGTTCTACATGCTCAACAATTGCAAAGAGTGAACCAAATGTTACATTTGAAACTTTAACTGTAAATGGTACAAATGTTTCATTCGATGTAAAACTAACAGATAACGCTAATACAAATGCAACAATCTCAAGCATTGATTTATTTAACGTAAAAGATAGAGAAAATGCTGTTAATACAATTTCAAATCCAGATATTAACAACACATTATCTTTCTCAGGCCTTTTAAATAACAATACTTATATTATTGTTGCTAATTATTCATACAACCTAAATACAAATACAGCTGATGTTAACAAGACAAAGGCAAGTTCACAATTCTCAACTATAGCCCTTGTTGAACCTACTATCACACTTGCAGCTACTGCAACAACAACATCAATTAACGTTGCAATTGCAAAAGCAAATGTAGATACACTAAAGGATTTATCTAACATCTCTATTTACGAAAGCAGCGATTTAAATACTGCTATAGATTCAATCAACAGTCCTGCTTCAACAACTGTATTATTTGACAATCTATACAGCAATACAAAGTATACAATCAAAGCAACATATACTTATGATTTAAACGATGGACTTGGCGTTCAAGAAAAGCAAATTTCTATTGCATCAAAGACAGTTGCAAAAGTAGCTCCTTCTGTGACAGTAAATGTTTCAACATCTGCTACTACTTTAAGTGCAACAATTGCAACACTTGATTCTGATTCAACAAATCTAACAATCACAAGCATTGATTTATACAATAATGCTTCATCTGTAATGGTAGATTCAATTGCAAATCCAGATGTTACATCTACTCTAGTATTTGAAGGATTATTGAATAACAACACATATTATGTAGTTGTAAACTACAACTACAACTTAAATGAAAATACCGCTGATGTTGTTACAAGCAAGAAATCAAGCAAGGTAACAACAATTGCCCTAATAACTCCAACAGCAGTTATTAAAGATATATCTACAACAACAACTGATGTTACATTTACAACACTTGTCACAGATCCATCTAATACAAATGCAACAATTACAAAGATTGAATTATATAGAAATTCACTTGTAGATAC
>DFIJ01000039.1 GCA_002372775.1 Christensenella sp. UBA3700 | reverse complement strand
ATATAAGATTTCAATATTTGTATAATATGCATTATATGGAAGTTGAACATATACTTCACCGCTCTTCATAGCAGATAATGAGTTATAAATAGCAGCCTTTTCTTGAATAGCATATTCACCCTTCATAGTATTTAATCCACCTAAGTCAATAATAATCTTATCTGGATCAATAGCTACAATTTTTTCCATATCAGTTTCATTATTATCAGTAACAATCTTATCTGCAGTGATAGCATTCTTAATATTTGCAATATTAAATACTGGATAACTAGCTGTTGTTCTTAAGAAACCACCTACTCCATAGAAACTTTGGCAACCTAGATATACGCTTGGCTTTGATGCTTCTGCGATATCTTTTGTTCTATTATTGATATCTGTTTTTAATTCAGTCATATAATTAATAATTTCAGTTGCTCTTGTTTCTTTATTTAAAACCTTACCTAAAAGTTCTATAGATTTAACAATAGGTTCACCGTTAATAACATTAGAGCCATAAGATAATTGAATAACAGGAGTTCCTGTTTGTTGTTGAAGAGTATCAGCTCCATCTTTATCTAAACTCATTAAAGAAATAATTAAATCCGGATTACACTCAATAATTGCTTCTGGCTCAGCAGTTTGGTTCTTAGGACCACCCTTTCCGCAATCTTGAAGATTATCAAATACCTCTTGATTTACTTCTTTATATGGACGAATTGCTAGATTTGTTCCATAAGTAGAATCTGTTTTTTCAACATTTTCTACACCTGCAAGTTTAGACAAATCTCCAACATAAGAGTATAGTCTTAATGCGCCAGCGCCGATACATACTATTCTTTGAGGATTATTTGGAACTGTAACCTCTCTTCCTAGTAAATCTGTAACAACCTTATCGCCAGCTTCTTCTTCATTTGTACAACTAATAAATGTAACAGTTGATACAAGTGCAATCATAATGATACATAAACTAACTAAAATTTTTTTCATACTATATCCCCTTTGGAATAATTATTTTTATTCCGTCTTTTTTTATTATTTCACTTTCAATACCATAACATGCCTTAATGTCTTCAGGTGTTAATTCATCTATTACAGCATTTTTGTATACTTTATTGTCTTTTAATAGTAGGAAATGATCAGAATATCTTATTGCCATATTCAAATCATGCATAGAAGCCATGATAGTTAAGTCGTATTCTTTCATAATGCTTCTTAAAAGCTCTAAGCACTCCATCTGATTCTTTATATCTAGATTGCTTATAGGCTCATCCAAGAACAAATATTTAGAACCCTGATTAATCGCTCTAGCAATGGCTACTTTTTGTCTCTCGCCGCCAGACAACTCCCTAACATTTCTAAATGCTAAATCACTCATACCAATCTTGCCTATAACATCTAGTGTTGCGTCGTAGTCTTCTTTTTTAAATCCCCATGTAGCAAAATTCTTACGGCCAAGAAGTATTGCATCAAATACACTCATATTTCCAAGTTCTAATTCTTGTGGTACGTATGCAAACAATTTTGCTTTTTCTATTATGGATAATGTAGATACGTCTACACCATCTGCAGTTATACTTCCTTCTTTGTACTTTAGAAGTTGTAAGATATTCTTTATTAATGTTGATTTACCAGTTCCATTAGGCCCAAGTAACGCAGTGAAAATCCCTTCATGTATATGAAGTGAAACGTTATCTAAAACATTATGTTTTTGATCATATGCAAATGTTAGATTTTCAACTTTAAGCATTCTTTTGTTTACCTCTTATTAATAGATATATAAACATTGGGCCACCAAGAAGTGATGTTATAGCACCAACTGGTAGAGATAGCCCTGATATGATTGTTCTAGATATAGTATCTGCAATAAGCAAAATACCAACACCAGTCAAGAATGTTGCAGGAATTAAGAATCTATGATTATCTCCAATAAAACGCTTAATTATATGTGGAGCAACAAGACCTATAAATCCTATTATTCCTAAGAATGAAACGCATGTAGCTGTAATTAAAGAAGCAAATAGCAAAGATAGAATACTTACTCTTCTTGTATTAACACCCATAGTTCTTGCTGCATCAATACCCGCAGTCATTGCATCATAGTTAATCCTATTGAACATAAAAAATACAAATGCACCACAAACAACTATAGTCATTAATAAATCTTCAAGATATGTAGCTCTAGATAAATTACCAAAAGACCAATAAACGGCTGTTGCTAATTGGTTAGAATCTGCAAAATATTGAATTATAGTAGTTGCTGCTGTAAATATTGCACCTACGGCTAAGCCAGCTAAAACTACAGTTTCTGATGAAAACCTCTTTAAATGAGAAAGAAGTAGTATCAAAGCAACACTTATTACAGCAAAAAGTAATGCTGTTGTTGCTACTAAATATGGATTGTTTATATAAAGGTCAGTTCCTGATGAAGAATTCATCATCCCCATACCAAGAACAATTATTGCGAAATTAGCACCAAAAGTAGCAGCATTAGATACGCCTAGTGTTGATGGTGATGCCATTGGGTTTTTCAAAACGCTTTGCATAATTAAACCACTTATAGCAAGTCCGCCACCTGCAATAACAGCAGCAAGTACTCTTGGCATACGTATATTCCAAATAATAAGTGAATACTTTTTCTCACCTATTTTAAAAATACCCTTTAGAGTTTCAGAGATAGATAAAGAGGCTGAGCCAACACAAAGACATACAACAATAAGTGCTATGTCTATAAATAGCAGCGACAAAAGAATTGCTCTTCTTTTGTTATTTATTCTTTTATACTCTTTTTGTAACTCTTCACCCATAACTACCTTTTATTATATATAAATACAGGTCAATTACAAGACGAATATGACATTTTTGTTTGATATCTTGGCATAAATTTTGACATTTACATACAAAATGTTCGATAACTTATTGACAACAAAACATAATGTTTATTATTATTCGATATGAGGTGGATATTATGGATAAGAGAATTGAAAAAACAAAAACAGCTATATACGATGCATTTAAAGCGACATTAGATAGAAAGCCATATGCAGATATAACTATACAAGATATACTCGATGAATCAAAGATTTCAAGGTCAACATTCTATTCTCACTTTAAAACAAAAGAAGAAGTATTAAAGTCTTTATGCTCATCTATATTCCGTCATGTTTTTTCTCACTCCTTAGAAGAAGAAAAGAGCCATGACTTTTCAAAATCTTCCATATTTGATTACAAGCATTTAATCACTCATATTTTCTACCACATTCATGACAACCATGAAATCATTGATGCCATATTTAAAAGCGAATCTAAGGACGTATTTCTAAACGAGATGAGATATGAGATAAAAGACTTCGCCAATGCTATGGTTACTAATCACTATATAAAAGAAAAATCCATCCCAAGCGATTTACGTTCACGTGGGATGGTTGAATCGTTCATTATTACTTTAGAGTATTGGGTAAATAATCTTTATAAGGAAACCCCTGAATTACTTACAGAATACTTTATAACTCTAAACAATTAGTTATTTTAACTTATCTGTTTTTAGTAAGAAACCAAGTACATCTTTAGCATTTTGTTGCATTTCACCAAGAGTGATACCCTCTTTCTTACCATAAGTAGCAAGAAGTGTGCCATCTGGCTTTTTCTTGCCTATTCTCTTACCACCTGGCATTAATACGTTTACTCTAGATCTTACTCTATAGCCATTAGACTTAACCTTAGGGAATTCAGGAGATGGTGCATATTGCATCCACCAGTCTGTCATAACTAAGCCATCATAGCCCCATTCATCTCTAAGAACACTCTTACATAATTCATAGTTATAATGATTCCATACACCATTAATCTTGTTATATGAAGTCATAATTGTATTAGGACCCGCTTCCTTGATAGCTATTTCAAATCCCTTTAAATAGATTTCTCTTAATGCTCTTTCTGATACTCTTGAGTCATTAGTAGTTCTCATATATTCTTGGTTGTTACAAGCAAAATGCTTTGGACATGCGCTTCCGCCGTGGGATTGAATACCACGAATTGCTGCCGCTGCTGTCTTGCCTGATAGAAGTGGATCTTCAGAATAATATTCAAAGTTTCTTCCGCATAATGGATTTCTGTGAATATTCATACCTGGAGCAAGAAGAATGTCTGATCCTCTATCTTTCATTTCTTCTGAAATCTTTGTGTGTATTTCTTCTACAAGGTCATCATTAAATGTACAAGCAAGAAGTGCACCAATTGGGATTAATGAGCAAGAAGCAAATAATCTAATTCCTGAAGGACCATCAGTTGTAATAGTAGCAGGAATTCCCTTATCTCTTAGTGATTGAGTAACACCACCAATTGCGCCAGCATTACCTGCAGCACCTAGAGGACTATTCATTGTATAATCACCACGAGATATTGCTTCTAAATCATCTAAAGATAATTGAGCAACGAAATCATCCATTGACACTTTACCGTCTTTAACATCTTGTAAGATATATCCTTTATTGCCTGTAAGTGGAATATCTTTTGGCAAATTATCTAAGATAATCTTCTTTAAATCTGTTGTTCTTGTTGCAACTGGAACTAACTTAGCCTTACCTTTAACATTCTTAATAATATTAAAGTTGCTTGTTGGAGCTAATAATTCGCTTAGTTGTTTAACTAAAGTATGCTCATTAACAACCACCTTAGTAACATCTTTTGCATCTCTTACGTTTTCACCAACAGATATTACATACTCTCCCTTTTGAGCAACATAAGCAGATTTAAATCCTGTAACCCCTTGTGAATCGTATGATGCGAATTGTTCTTTAGATACTCTAATAAATAAA
This sequence comes from Christensenella sp. UBA3700, assembly GCA_002372775.1. Taxonomy (GTDB): domain Bacteria; phylum Bacillota; class Clostridia; order Christensenellales; family UBA3700; genus UBA3700. The sequence goes on along the minus strand of DFIJ01000039.1, from coordinate 1,440 downwards.
GTATCTGTTTCTCCTGGTTGAAGTTCTTTTGTTTTCTTATATGCTACTAGTTCTCTATATGGGTTATCTATAGGACTAATAGGCTTTTGAATATATACTTGAACAACATCCTTGCCTTTGAAATTGCCATTATTATTAACTTTTATTGTTAACTTAACATCTTTGTCTGATTCTTCAACCTTTGTCACTTCTTGAGTGAATTTTGAGTATCCAAGGCCGAATCCGAATGGATATAGAACAGCATCCTTATTAAATGTTTCAAAATATCTATATCCTACATAGATATCTTCGACATAATTATTGAATACCTTTCCGCCGAAATCATTTGAAGAAGGATAATCTTCATATTTTCTAACAATAGTATCTGCAAGCCTTCCTGATGGAGCAACTCTACCAGATAATAAATCTGCTATGGAGTTACCGGATTCCATACCACCTTGCCATACAATCATGATAGCTTTGATCTTGTCTTTATATGCTTCAGTCCAAGTTAAATCCATAATTGATCCAATATTTAAAAGTAAGCAAATGTTGTCAAACTTCTTTGCTACCATATCAATCATGTCTTTTTCTTCTTTCTTTAGATAGTAGCTTCCTTCTTCTAAAGCGTTTTCCCTATCTTCGCCTGAAGATCTACCTAAAACAATAATTGCATCATTGGATGTTTTTCTTGCTTTATTGACGATTTCGTCACTTAATGGCATTTCTGGATAAGATCTTGGCCAATGTGCCCAGTATCCATGATCTATTTCATTATCCATTACCCATTCTGCATATTCTTGAGCAAGGACTCTATTTAAAGATAATTCCTCACAATTTTCAATACCATTTATTAAATGTCTTACATAAGGCTTTTTAACGTCGCCACCTGAACCATATCCTGTTGAGAAGTAATCATATTGAACACGACCAAATACTGAAATCTCCCTGTCTTTAGTAAATGGCAACATCCCGTCGTTCTTTAGAAGAACGGCGCCTTCAGCACCAGCCTTTCTAATAAGTTCTGGCATACCTTGAGTAACTTTTCCATCTAATATTTCTGCTGATTCATCTTGAACTACGCCGCCTGTAATCTTAGCAACTAGTAGTGATATAGCGTTTACAATTCTAGTTTTTAGTTTCATAATAACCCTCCAACGTTTCTATTCTAACATATATTATATAAATATAAAAGAAATAAGACTTGTAATTCCTACAAGTCTTTACTCAATATAATTATATGAGATTTCTCAACATAAAACTTTCTCTCTTAATTCATTATACTCGCTGTATTTTATTATTCCATCATGTTGCATGCGGCCGACAAGAATTCCTGGCTTTATATGTTGTTCCTCACAGAAATTTATTATCGAATTCTTATTAATATTCTCTTTGTTCTTTACATAATTCTTGTATTTTATTCTATCTATTAAGTTGTCGCATGCGAAAAAATCCGCACTC
>DFIJ01000063.1 GCA_002372775.1 Christensenella sp. UBA3700 | reverse complement strand
AAAATGGACTGTTTTTTTATTCTTGCACTATTATCCCAACTTTGTCTTTATAGATAAAGCATTTATGTTGAGATGTGTGCGTGTGTGTCACACTTGGTGCAGATGGTGGGACTTGAACCCACACGTTGTCGCCAACAATGGATTTTGAGTCCATCGCGTCTGCCAATTCCACCACACCTGCACGATTGAATATATCTTATCATATTATTATTTTTAATGGCAAGATTTTTCTAAATATCACTTATATCCCATATAGATTTACTTATAAAAATATAATATAATATCTTATATAAAGGACGCGGAGGTAATTATATGATTATTTGGCATGATATTGATGCTTCAAGAATTAAGGCAGATGACTTTATCGCTTGTATTGAAATTTCTAAGGGAAGTAAGAATAAGTATGAGATAGATAAGGCAACAGGTATGTTGATATTAGATAGAATATTATATACAGCAACACACTATCCTGCGAACTATGGCTTTATTCCAAGAACATATGCAGACGATGGAGACCCTCTTGATGTTTTAGTATTATGTAGTGAACCAATCGTTCCGCTATCTCTTGTTAGATGTTATCCAATTGGACAAATCTCTATGATTGATGAAGGTAAGGAAGATATTAAGATTGTTGCAATTCCTTTCAAAGATCCAATGTGGAATACATTTAAAGATATTGGAGAATTACCAACACATATTTTAGAAGAAATGAAACACTTCTTTGGCGTATATAAGCAATTAGAAGGAAAGAAGATGAAGGTTCTAGAAATTGGTGACGTTAGTGTTGCTAAGCAAACAATTGTAGACAATATTGATGCTTATAATAGAATCTTTATAGAAGGCAACAATTAATAGTAATGCGTGCACTTGATATAGAAAAAGCAATAAAATCAGAACTCGCACCTGCTTATGTCATAACAGGTGAAGATGAGTATCTAAAAAGATATGTTAGAGAAAAGCTTCTATCCACTATTAGTGAAGAGGATAGAACTTTTTCTTATGTTTACATAGATTACGATTCAAATAAAGATGTCGGTGAGATTTTAGATGCAGCAAATGCTTTTTCTTTTTCTCAAGCGAAAAAGATGGTTGAGGTATCTTCTTTTTCTTTTAAGATTCCAGCGAAAGACGAAAAGGCTTTAGATGATTATTTTAAAGATCCATCTCCGTTTTCTTTCATTCTATTTATGGGAAGTGAGAAGAGCTTAGCTACTATAAAAAAGTATGCGGAAGTTATTGATTGCGATAAAGCTTCTGAAGATGAATTGTATAACTATATCAACAAAATGCTAAAAGCAGATGATTATAAGATGCAAGGACTCGTAGTTAGAGAATTTATTAGATACTGTAATTATGATTTCGGCAAGATAGTCTCTGAAATGACAAAGTTGAAATTATATACTTTAGACAAAAAAGAAATAACAAGACAAGATATTGAAAACTTAACTCCGCCAGATATAGAAACAAAGGCTTACGCATTAACAAACGCCTTAACTAAAGGTGATTTTGCGAGTGCTATAGATACTTTGCAAACATTAAAGTCTAGAGGTGTAGAGAGTAACGTTTTGTTTGGATTGTTGAATAATACATATAGAAGATTGTATCAACTAGCGACGACAGGTTCTTCTGATGATACCATTATGAAAGTTACCGGTTTTTCATTTGGTGCACTTAGAATGAATAAAGACTTAGTTGCTAGAAATAGAAAAGAGATTAAGGGTTATGTTTTTAAATTAAAAGATGCCGTAGATTTCTTAACTGATTTGGAATATAGATATAAATCATCAGATTTAGATGTGGATGCTGCTTTAGATTTAGCGGTAGCTCATATATTAGGACAAGGATAGAATGAATTTTAGAGAAGATGTTAATAATAAGAAAACGCCTATTGAGATAGTTATAAGAATTCTCTTATACCTAGCTATGTGCTATAGCGCAATAGCATCATCAATAACAACATATAATCTTTTGCCATTTTATGATTATTCTTCATATGGGGTAACGGATTTTAGTTTGTTCTATGGCTCTTCAAGTTTTATATTGCCTTTCATCTTAGGCCTTATTTTTTATGGCTTATATTGTCTTTGGATAAATATCGTATTTAATAATGTCAATGTTAGAATGCGCTTATTTAATCTAGGTATTAGAAAGAATAGTTTAAGAAGAAGAGTTGATGTAGTGTTTATAGTATTATGTATAGCACTAGGAAGTTTAGATTTAATACTTACGTATTATCCATTACTTTCTAGAATATTATCTACATCTTTAAAACTAATATTTGCAAGTTTAGCTTTAGTGTGGACTTATTTCAGAATTATGAAGGGTCTAGATAAGAAATATGGACCAATTATAGTTAGTGCACTATTATGGCCATCGATTATTATGGTGGTGCTATTATGAAGAAAGTATTTAGTGTATTAGTTCTTGTTTTAATAGTAGCGATAATGGCATGTTCTTTCATGGCATGTACTTCTAGTGCAGATTATGAAATTAAGAATATCAATGATTATGATTTATCTGAAACTGTATATGGTTTTCTAAGGGATGTTAGCACCAACTACGCTAATAGAACAACAGGAAGTGCTGAATCTGAATTATTCATAGAATATGTTTCTACTGGAATGAGTGGTTTGGGATATAGTGTATCAACTCAAGAATTTACTGTAGTATCACAGAATAAAACAACAAAGAATATAATTTGTAAGAAGGCAAAAGAGGGAGCAAAGAAGACTATAATCATTGGTTGTCAATGGGACAATAATTATGATCTTCTTCAAGGCAACCCAGATGGCGCATACGAAAGTGGAGCTGCAATTGCTACACTAGTTCTTATTGCACAAAAGATGGCGACAATAGATTTAGACTATAATTTAGAAATCGTATTCTTTGGAGCAGGGGCATACAACTGGGCTGGTGCTAAGCATTATGTTAATGAATTAAGTGCAGAACAAAAATCTAACATAGCGCTTATGATTAATTTATCTTTCTTAGGAGCTGGAGATAATATCTACATGTATAGTAGGGATAAAGCCGTTAACTATAACGATTACTTCTATGCAGTTGCTAATAAGGCAAACTTAGGTATCAGTGCAGTTCCACAAGACAAAAGAGTTATATCTACAAGTTTAGATAGTGATTCTATTTATGAGTATTCTCATTTTGGTATGTTCGGTAATAATTATTATTTTATGAATGAGTTTATCCCAAGTGTTTCTTATATATCATTCAACTGGACAGATAAATCTATCCCAGCGTGGGTTGAATTATCTGGCAAGAGTAATGTATATGGTACATCTGATGACACATTCGAGAATATGATAAAAAGAGTTGGAAAAGATAATATAGTAAAGAATCTTAATACCGTTGTTAATTCAGTACTTGGAACAATAGTTGATCAAGGCAATATATTAGAGCTTGATGCTTTTAAGAATCCAGATGAAGTTAATGCATTTGCTAGAAGCAATGAAGCATATTATATCTTCTCTATAGCATTTAAAGTATTAACTATTGGTCTAATTATTGCTGTTGTTGTATTCTCGAGAAATTATATTAGAAAACATAAAGAACAATATATTATCTTTGTGCCAAAGATGGACATGAAGGATATTGTTGAAGAAGATATATTTGGAATGAAATCAGAAGAACCTAAGCAAAATAAAGATGATAAAAATGACGATATTAATGAAGACGATGTGTTTCAATAATTGAATTTTAGGTTCTAATATATTAATATTAGGTGAGGAGAAAATTATAAAATGAATTTAGAGGAATACTTTCAAAAATTATCATGGGGTGCAGTAGTAGATTTAATAGCATTCTTAGTAATAGCAGTTTTATTGTTCTTATTCTTTAAAAGACATCAAGTTATTAGAATGGCTATTTTCTTAGCTATTTATGCGCTTGTATTTATCGCAGTATATATCGTTTCACAATTGATACCAAATAGCGGATTAACAATCACTCTAAAGGTATTCGATTACATGACAATCTTCCTATTATTCCTAGTTGTTATTGTTTATCAAAGTGACTTTAAAGTTCTATTTGCTAAGCTAGCAAGAGGATCAGGAAAGGTATATGACAATGATGCTTCTGATGAGGCTTTAACAACAGCAGCTCACGAAATGGTTACTGCTTGTCAAAACATGGCAAAGAACGATGTTGGTGCTTTAATTATCATTGTTAGAACAGCTGTTCCAGATAGAATATTAGATACAGGTACAGAATTAAACGCTATTATATCATCCGGTTTATTAGAAAGTATTTTTAGTACAAAAGGACCTTTACATGATGGGGCTGTGGTAGTTAGAGGAAATAAAATTCTATCAGCAGGATGTTTCTTGCCTTTATCTAAAGAAGTAGACATTGCTAAAGACTTAGGTACAAGACATAGAGCGGCCATCGGTATTACAGAAGAAAGTGATGTATTTGCCATCGTAGTAAGTGAAGAAACAGGTGTTATCTCTGTTGTTCAAGATGGTAAGATTGTTAGATATATGACTCCAGAAAGATTATTAGATGAAATTAAATCTGCTTATAATATTTCCGCAAAGCCAAAACAAGAAATCGCAAAGAAGAGAGAAAGAAAGAAGTTTATCTAATATATGAGTTATCTTGAGATTCCAAAAGTATTATTACCAAACAAGAGTATTGATTTGGAGAAATGGTCAGTTATTGCGTGTGATCAATTCACATCGCAAGTTGAGTATTGGATAAAACTTGCAGAATATGTGAAAAATTCATATTCTACACTTAACTTGATTTTCCCAGAGGTTTATTTAGATAAGATAGACAATAAAGCAAAAGTTGATTTGATTAATTCAACTATGCAATTGTATTTAGACAAAGGAATCTTTAATGAATATAACGGCTTTATTTATGTTGAAAGAGAAATAACTCCAGGGGTATATAGAAAAGGGCTAATGGTTTGTGTTGACCTTGAAGCATATGATTATAATCCAAAAGCAAAATTGCCAATTAGAGCCACTGAAAGAACTGTAAAAGAAAGATTGCCAATTAGAATAGAAATTCGTAAAGAAGCACCTTTAGAACTTCCACATATTTGTATTTTTATGGATGATGTTAAGAACAAAGTGTTCAATAAACTGGAAGATAATAAAGATAAATATGAGAAGTTATATGATTTTTATTTAAATATGAATGGTGGTCATATTAAGGGATATTTAGTTAATAATAGTGAAGATATTAAGAAAGATATTTTATCTTTGGTTGAGAATAGAGACGATAAGTTATTATTTGTTGTTGGTGATGGAAACCACTCACTAGCTTCAGCAAAGGAAAGTTGGAATTTAAAAAAGCAATCTTTAACTGAAGAAGAGATAAAAACACATCCAGCAAGATTTGCTTTATGCGAATTACAAAACGTTCATGATGAAGCAATAGTATTTGAACCTATTCATAGATTTATAATTGGTGCGGATGAAGATTGCATAGATTATTTAAAGAAGAATCTAAAGGGTAATGGCAAGATTCAAGTTGTATATAAAGGCAAACTAGAAGATATAGCAGTTAATGAGGATCCAACTATTGCTATTGCTGATATACAATCAGTTTTAGATGATTATGTAAGTGCTAATTCTAATATTAAGATCGATTACATTCATGGAGATAATTATTTATTAGATATTGAAATGAAGCAAAAAGGCGTTGGAATTTTCATGCCAAAGATAGATAAAGCAACACTTTTTGATTATGTTAGAAAATATGGTGTTATGCCTAGAAAATCATTTTCAATGGGTAATGCGGAAAGTAAGAGATATTACTTAGAGGCACATAAGATATAATTATTTTATATATTATTTACACGGGGGTGCGTACTTTATTTATAAAGGACCCCTTTTTTGTTGCAAAAAATCGCTTAAATCACTACAATAGAGAAGACAAAATTTAATTATGGAGATTATAAAAATGGATCTTAAGGTTGCAAAATTTGGCGGAACATCTATGGCAACAGCTACATCTATCAATCAAGTAGCTGATATTGTTAAGAGTGATGCTGGCAGAAATTATGTTGTTGTTTCTGCTCCTGGTAAGAGAAGTAAAAACGATATAAAGGTTACTGACTTATTATATTCATGCTTCTATGATTTAGAAATCAAAGGTGAATGCAAAGAAAACTTTGCAAAGATCAGAGATAGATTCACAGGTATTGTTGAAGAACTTGGATTAAAGTTTGATATTAATCCATACCTAGATAAAGTTGAAGAAGAAATGATTAAATTCCATTCTTCTGAATACTGTGCTTCACGTGGTGAATATCTAAGTGCTGTTGTTATGGCTCAAAAACTTGGATATGAATTCGTTGATGCTAAAGACATTATGGTATTCTCTCAAGAAGGCGTATTCATGCCAGAAGAAACAAACAAGAAGGTTGCTGAAAAGTTATCTGTTATTAAGAAGGCAGTTATTCCTGGATTCTATGGCGCTGATGAACTTGGTGTTATTCATACATTCTCAAGAGGTGGTTCTGACGTTTCTGGTGCTGTTGTTGCTAGAGCAGTTAATGCAAAGCTTTATGAAAACTGGACAGACGTTAACGGATTCATGGTTACAGATCCAAGAATCGTAGAAAATCCACAACAAATCAGCATGTTATCTTATAAGGAACTTAGAGAATTATCTTATATGGGAGCTAACGTTCTTCACCCAGATTCAATCTTCCCAGTAAGAGTAAGCAATATTCCTATTAATATTAAGAATACATTTGAACCATCAAATGCTGGAACAATGATTGTATCTGCAATGCCTAAGGAAATTATAGATAAGAGAGCTGTTACAGGTATTGCTGGTAAGAAGGGATATAGCATTATCTTTATTGCTAAAGCAATGATGAATAACGAAATCGCTTTCGTAAGAAAAGTATTATCTGCATTAGAGTATTACAATGTTTCAGTAGAACATATCCCAAGTGGTATTGATACAATGAGCGTTGTTGTAGCTGATTCAGAAATCGCTGGTAAGGAAGATGCTATTATCGAAAAGATCAGAGCTGCTGTTAGCCCAGATGCTATTGAATTAAAGAGAGGCATTGCACTAATCGCTACAGTAGGACATGGTATGGCATTCAAGCCAGGTTGTTCTGCAAAGCTTTGCACAGCACTTGCTAATGCTAAGATTAACATTAGAATGCTAGACCAAGGCGCAAGCGAATTAAACATTATCGTTGGTGTTTCAGATAGCGATTATGAAAATGCAGTAAAGGCTATTTACCACGCTTTCTATTAAGATTCAGATTAAATATATAAAGTAAAGGACATATCGCTTGATATGTCCTTTTTGTATTAATAGTGATTATTTTTATTTCTTTAAGAAGAATGTCTTAATCTCGTATGGACCGAATTCTTGTTTTTGTAAATCTACAGTCTTTTCAATATTCTCTAACATATCTGTTTCATATGTTTCTTTAAATTCTTCGCTAGTTGTAAATTTACAAGAAGTCTTCTTTCCTGTAGTTTCATAAGCTCTAACGATTAAACCTTCTTCGTTTTCGCTAACCTTAATAGTTTCGATTGTGATGTTTCTTGCACTAGCAGAAATAATTGGAGCAACTTCTAATTTCTTATCTATTACTTCGATTTCATTATTTAATGTATATCCTCTTGCTAATACATCACTTGCTGCAAATTTTTCTTTATGAGGAAGAACGGCATAAGTAAATCTATGAAGACCTCTATCGCATGTAGGATCAGGGAATTTAGGTGATCTTAATAATGCAAGAGAAACTAATCCATTCTTTACTCTATGGCCATATTTGCAGTTGTTTAATAATGCCCAGCCGTAATCTTTGTCATCAAGGTTAATATACTTTTGAGCGCAGATTTCGAATTGAGCCTTTTGTACTGAATCATCTTCGTGAGTAGTTCTATCAAAGTTACCAAATGGAATGTTGCATGTAACATTATCTGCATATACAGTAGGGATGAATTCTGTTCTTAACATCTTCATGTTTTCATGCCAATCAACTGTAGTATCAAACTTAACCATTGGGTCATTATCTGTAATAATAACTTTTTGTATAATCTTTGATTTATTGAATGTGTATGTGTTTTCTCTAACTACACATGGTCCATCGATATATGTTTTAGCATCAGTTAAATGTGGTTCCCACTTTTCTAAATCTCTATAATTCATCTTAATATCCCATGCATTGTAATACATGAATGGATCTGAGAATACTATAAACTTATTGAAGTAGTCCTTAACTAATTCTTTATCATTTACTTTGTCGTAGAAAGATAGAATAGAACCATCTCTATTGAATGCAACCTTTACAAGATTGTTCTCTATAACGTTATCTTGAGCGCTTAGAGAAGTGAATTCCTTTGTTACAGGAACTAATTCAGCTGTTGAATATTTGTTAAGATTTGCGCTATACCACTTATCTTCTTTCTTAATATATTCAACTCTAGCAAAGTCTACTGGGTTAATTGCCATTAGGGCAGAATCTTTTGAAAGCTTTTCAATAAGTTCTTTTTCCATCTTTGCTAGCTCTTCGCTCATTACGATATATCTTGCTATAGATTCGTCATAAACTCTCTTAATAGATGAACCTGGTAAGATATCATGGAATTGATATAAAAGAACTTCTTTCCAGATTTCTTCTACCTTAGCTCTATCGTACTTAATACCTTTTAGGTAAGCATAAGAACCAAGCCATTCAAGTTTGTGAAGTTGTTCTTCAATTCTTCTGTTCCATTTCTTGCTGTTTGCTTGAGATGTATAAGTACCTTGGTGACGTTCATAATATAATTCACCATGGTGTGTAGCGATAATATCTTTTTCTTTCTCTAAATCATCAAAGAAATTAACAGCCTTAGAGAAGTGACAAACTTTATGACGTTTTACAAATTCAATATGTCCTTCACTTGGGCCACCGCCGCCATCTCCATCGCCGAAGATTTGTAATGCGATAGGTACAGTATCTCTTTCTGTATTTCTTGCATCAGATTTATATAAAGCAAATGCAGTAGCACCTGAGTTATAGTCACCTTGTGGTTCCATATGAGCTAGTACTTGTGAACCATCGATGCCTTCCCAGATAAATGTCTTATGAGGGAATTGGTTAACAGTATTAGATATAAGCTTAATTGTCATGAAATACTTCATTC
>DFIJ01000105.1 GCA_002372775.1 Christensenella sp. UBA3700 | reverse complement strand
GTTCAGACTTCAAGAGGCTATCAAAATCGATAGCCTCTTTTTTACAAAATTTTTAAATAATAATATATTATTTTATTCAATTTTATTGACATGGTTTATATAATAAACTACAATTTTCTTGTTTAATAATTTTAAACTCATAGTTTAGTTAAAAAATACTGGCTATTTTTAAAGTTTAAAAATACTAAACTAATTAAAAACAAAAAGAAGTGAGAAAATGGAATTAGGAGTAAAGATTAAATCATTAAGATTGCAATGTGGTTTTACCCAAGAAGAACTAGCAGATAGATGCGAGTTAACAAAGGGTTATATCTCTCAGCTAGAAAACGACTTAACATCGCCATCTATTGCCACTTTGGTAGATCTTTTAAATGCCCTAGGCACTGATCTTAAAGAGTTCTTTAGTGATGCTGACAACGAAAAAGTCATTTTCAATCATGACGACTTTATTGTTAAAGAAGATGAAAGATATACTCAAACATGGCTTGTTCCAAACGCACAAAAAAACGAAATGGAACCTATCATAGTTGAGATTAAGCCTCATTCTTCAATGGATGAAGATAGACCACACGAAGGCGAAGAGTTTGGTTATGTATTAGAAGGTGAAGTTATTCTTCACTTAGGAAAGAAAAAAGCTCTAGTAAAGAAAGGCTGTTCTTTCTATTATGAAGCAGGCAGAATTCACAATCTTGAAAACGCTTCAGATGAAATTGCAAAAGTTATTTGGGTATCTAGCCCACCTACATTCTAAGGAGATATATATGGAAGATTATATCATTCAATTAAAAGATTTAACTAAAGTATACGGAAACAAGACTGTTGTTAAGAACATTAACCTTGATATTAAAAAAGGTGAATTTGTTACAATTTTAGGACCTTCAGGCTGTGGCAAAACAACAACGCTAAGAATGATTGCTGGTTTTGAACAACCAACTTCTGGCCAAATATTCTTCGACGGTAAAGACATCGCGGGTCTTCCTCCATATAAAAGAGCTGTTAATACAGTTTTCCAAAAGTATGCTCTATTCCCACATCTAAACGTTTTTAATAACGTTGCTTTTGGTTTGAAATTAAAGAAGGTTGAGCAAACTTTAAAAGATAAAAACGGACAAGACTACACAAAGCTTGTTAATTTAAAGAATTCACTTGTTGATCAAATCATTTACGACAAAGATCGTAAACCAACAGGCGAAACAAAGAAAGTTAAATATAAGAGCGCTTACGAATATAGAGAAGTTCAATCTAAGAAGTTCGTTAAAGTTAATCTTTATAAAGAATATTTAGAAAAGGCTAAAGCTCAAGGTTTAACAAACATTAAACCTGAAAACACTTTAGTTGATCAAGTTATCTATAACAGCGACCACACTTCATCAGGAAAGACAAAGAAGGTTGAATACAAGGACGCTTACGCATATAGAGCTGAAGTAACAAAGAAAGTAAAGAAGATTAAATTATATAAAGAGTTTATAGATAAGAAAGTTAAGAATGCATTAAAGATGGTTGGTCTTTCAGATTATGAAGATAGAAACGTAAATTCACTATCTGGCGGACAACAACAAAGAGTTGCCATTGCTCGTGCTATTATCAACGAACCAAAGATTCTTCTTCTTGACGAACCTTTAGGCGCACTAGATTTAAAGATGAGACAAGAAATGCAACTTGAATTAAAAGAAATGCATAAGAAATTAGGTATCACTTTTATTTATGTAACTCACGACCAAGAAGAAGCATTAACAATGTCTGACACAATCATCGTTATGAGAGATGGAAAGATTATGCAAAAAGGCTCTCCAATGGAAATCTATAACGAACCAGTTAACTCTTACGTTGCTGACTTTATCGGAGAAGCAAACATCTTCGATGGCGTTATGTTAAAAGATAAGCTTGTTAAGTTCTGCGGAGTAGAAGTTGAATGCGTAGATACTGGATTTGGCAAGCACGAACCAATCGAAGTCGTAATTAGACCTGAAGACTGGATTGTCAAAAAACCAGGTCAAGGTTCATTTGATGGCGTTATTAATTCTTCTATGTTTAGAGGAGTTCATTATGAAGCAAGTTGCACATGCAATGGTTATGAATTCATAATCCATAGCACAAAAGAATATAAAGTTGGACAAGCAGTAAGTCTAAGTGTTGATCCATTCGATATCCAAATTATGAAAATCGAAGTTAGAACAAACATCGTTCCAGTTACATTTAAGAGCGAAAATACATTCGATTTATATGGTGATGTATACGAATTCGATCCTATTAAGTTCTTTGGTACTGATTACAATCCTGACGATTATGTAAATAAAGAAGGTACTGTATCATTCTCATTTGACGATGTAGATATGGAAGACGATGAATGGAATGCTCCATTATCTGCAAATGTTGAATCTATGATTTATAAAGGAAAGAATTACTTTGTAACATTAAGAACAGATAACAACAAGCACATTTTTGCTAACACTGAATACTTATGGGATGATGGCGATAGAATCGGTATTAAGATTCAACCATACGCTTTTAATTTTGAAGGTTTTGTAACACCTGAAGAAGTTAAGAAACTATTAAAAGATAAATACGAAATAAAAGACGAATGCGTAATAAAAGAGGTTATAGATAAATAATATGGGAAACAGTTCTATTTCAAACTTAAGAAGTGCATTTAAGTTGAAGCAATTCTCAAGAAAATATCTATCAATACCTTACGGGGTATTTATGGTTATGTTCATTATTTTACCTCTTGTAATTCTTTTCTTATATGCATTCACAGAGCGCAAGTTTGACGGAAGTTTAACACTTAACTTCACTATCGCAAACTTTAAAGAAGTTTTTAGTCCTACAAACTTAGATATGCTTGAGCGTTCATTCAAGATTGGTATTATCTCTACTCTTGCATGTTTAATTATTGGTTATCCAATTGCACTAATTCTTAGCAGATCAACTCTAAAGCATAAGAACGTAATAGTTATGTTATTCATGCTTCCAATGTGGGTAAATTTCTTAATTAGAACTTTGGCAACAAAGGCAGTATTTGAAGCTATGGATATCAAGCTTGGCGAGTTCTCTGTTACATTTACAATGATATATAATTATCTACCCTATATGATTATGCCTATATATAACGTTATAGAAAAAATAGATAATTGTTTATATGAAGGCGCACGCGATTTAGGAGCCAACGAGTTTACAGTATTAAGGAAAGTTACTGTTCCTCTATCTCTTCCTGGCATTTTAAGTGGAATAACAATGGTATTTATGCCATCTATCACTACATTTGCCATCGCAAATATTATGAGTAATAACACTTATATTCTTGTAGGTGACTATATCTATAGCGAATCATTCATAAGCTTTAATGTTGCAAGTGCTATTTCATTAATTATTCTTGTAGTTATTGGAATATCTATGGCAATCGTTAACAAGTATGATAAAGACGGAAATGCACAAGGGGGTATGATGTAATGGATAAGCAAAAAGCATTAAAAACAACAACAAAGACCCTATCTTGGACATATGTCTTAATAATCCTTGGATTGTTATACCTACCTATTATTTGGATGATTTTATGGTCATTTACTAATAGTGCTACATTTGGAACATGGGGCGAATTCACTTTTAAGAATTACCAAGATTTATTTAATGGAAAACAAACAAAAGTAATCTTCAGTGCACTTCAAAACACATTAATTATTGCCCTAGTTGCAAGTACACTTTCTACAATATTAGGCACTGCTGCTGCAATTGGTATTCACAGCATTAGAAACAAGAGAGTATTAAACGCATATAAAACAACAAACCAAATTCCTATGGTTAACTCAGAAATCGTAACTGCTATGTCAATGATGTTATTATTCCAAGTATTTAGAGGAATTTTTAAAACTGGCAGCCAACTAGAATTATTCGAAGTAATTTTAGCTCACACATCATTCTGTACACCATACGTAATACTAAATGTATCTCCAAGACTTGCTCAATCAGACAACAAGATTTATGAAGCTGCATTAGATTTAGGTTGTAATTATAGACAAGCAATATTTAAAGCATTAATTCCAGAGCTTCTTCCTGGTATTATTGTTGGTTTTGTTATGGCATTTACTCTAAGTATTGATGATTTCGTAATTACAGAATTCACAATCAACAATCGTGACACAATCTCTACTTTGATTTATGCAAAACAATCAGGAAAGAGAGCTCTACCATCAGAGTTTAGAGCGCTATTCACGATTATATTCTTTATAATTCTTGGCCTATTAATGTTTATGAATAAGCCACAAAAGAGTTTAGATAACAAAGGTAAAAAATAAAATTTATATATAGGAGTTTATTAAAATGAAAAAGAAAGTAGTTTTAATGTTAATTGTTACAGCACTTATGTGCATCTCAATTATCCCAATGTTTACAGCTTGCTCTGCAAACCGTGAAGACACATTAAAGATTCTTACAATTGATGAATATTTAAATGAAGGTCTTATTGCTGAATTCCAAGAATACTACAAAAGCGTAACAGGAAAGGATATTGAAGTTGATGTTCAATACACACCAACAAACGAAGAAATGTACGCTAAGATTTCTTTATCTAAGGCTGATTTTGATATCATCTGCCCTTCTGACTACATGGTAGAAAAAATGGCAAGACAAGAACTATTATTAAGCCTTGCTAAGGATTTCGGAACAGATGTTGATGGCAAGGAAGTAGTAGATAACAGAAAGAATGTTTCAGCATACTTAACAGGCGACACATTTAGTTCAGTTCCTGGCGATTATGCTTGTGCTTACATGTGGGGTACATTAGGTATCGTATACAATAGATCTAACATCTCAACAGCTACTCTAAAGAGCGAAGGTTGGAATGCATTATGGTCTACATCATATGGAAAGATCCAAATGAAAGATAGCGTAAGAGATACAATGGCTGCTGGCGCAGTTTATACATTTAAGACTGCTTTAGATAACGGCGCTTCTTTAAACGATGTTATCAATTATACAGATAGCGAACATCTTAACCAAATCAAAACAAATCTTATTACACAAAAGAAGTTATCTTCTTTCTATGGATACGAAACAGATAATGGTAAAACAGATATTCTAGAAGGAAAGTCTTCTCTTCTTCTTCAATGGTCAGGCGATGCCGTTTACACATTAAGTGATGATATTAAAGATGTTGTACCTCTAGATTCATATCCAGATTTAGCTTACTATGTACCAAAGTATTCAAACGTATGGTGCGACTACTGGGCAATTCCTAAATATGCTGGCAACACAACAGCTGCTAACTTATGGATTAACTTCATGTGTTCTGATAAAGCTGCTATTGATAGCATGGATTATATCGGTTACACATCTGCTATTGCCACAGATGCTACTTTCGAATACGCTAACGCTGCAATTACTTATGCTGAAGATGACGAAGATGAAGCTACAGCTGCTGCAAGATTAATCGCAGAAGATGAAGATAGATTTATGTATGCAGACATCTCTTACTTCTTTATTGGAGTAGATGGTGCTGAAAACATGCTTATTGACTATGTACAATATCCACCAAAATCAGTAATTCAATACTGCGCTGTAATGAGAGACTTCGGTGATAGCTCACAAACAATGCAAAACGTTTGGACAGCAGTAAAGAATGCTTAATTAAATAGCATAAACAATGAGAGGATTCATTTTGGAATCCTCTTTTTTAACTTTTAAGATTATTTCTTTTTCTTGTAAGCTTGGAATTCGCCTTTTGGCGCAAATTTTTTATTTAACTTTTCAACTTTCTTAGAACGAGCATTTCTCTTCTCTATTTGCTCTTTTGTTGCTTTAGGCTTACTCTTCTTAAAGTCTTTCTTTTCTTTAAAATCTTTTCCGCCTTTAGACTTGCTCTTATCTTTTGAAGATGGCTTTTCGTCACCCTTTGCTTCTTCTATTACAACTTTTCTCTTTCCTAGAGTTAATCCCTCCAACTTCTTTAGATTTGCTACGTTGTTATTGCCAACTTCTACGAATGAGAATGTATCAGAAACTTTTACATCTACTATCTCATGCAAAGCAATTTTACATTTTGTTGTAACAAGTTTTGTTAAAGAGAATTTATCTAGCATGTCTTTCTTGCCAATATTTAAGAAGAAACGCTTTGTAGCTCCTTGCTTTTCAACCTTATGGAATTTATTTGAACCGTCATGAGGTAAAGTGAATTCATCTTTAAATTCTGGAAGATCTACATATTCTAAAGCATTGTTTGTAGCAGTTTGATATGCTTGAACAAATCCAACCTGAGATTGGTCAATAATTGTATAAGCTGCACCTGTTTTATTGGCTCTTGCTGTTCTACCAATTCTATGAATATAGAAATCAGAATCTGCAGGAGGATCAAAGTTGAATATTACTTTAATAGAATCAACGTCAATACCACGTGCTGCGACATCAGTTGCAACTAGCATTTCAACCTTGCCTTCTTTGAAAGCTTTCATAATTCTAGTTCTTTCATTTTGTCTAATATCACTATGAATTACTGCAACATTAGCTTTTGCCTTAACTAATGCTTGATATAACTTATCTGCTCTTGCCTTTGTGTTACAAAAGACAATGCATCTTTCGTATTTATTTACTCTCTTTAGATATAATAAAGCAGATACTCTTTGACTATCTTGAACCATAGTATAATATTGCTTAATCTCTGGAATGTTTTCCCCATCAACTGTAGCTTCTACATATACAGGTTCTTTAAACTTTTGATTTATTATATTTTCAATTGCTTGGGGAATTGTAGCTGAGAATAAAAGTTTTTGTGTAGTAATTTGAGGAAGAGCTTTCATTATTGTTTCAATATCATCTCTAAATCCCATATCAAACATCTCATCACCCTCATCAAGAACAAAACACTTTGTCTCTTGAAGCTTAAGAGTATGTCTATCTAAATGATCTAGAATTCTTCCTGGAGTACCTATAATTACTTGAGGCTTTTTTCTCAAATACATTAATTGTCTTTCAAAGTTTTGACCACCATAAATACCAGCAACTCTAAATCCCTCATAATACTTAGTAGCCATTTTAAATACATCGCATATTTGGATTACTAGTTCTCTTGTTGGGCATACAATAATTGCTTGTATTTTGTTAGATTGTCTATCCACCATATTCATTATAGGAAGAACATAGCCTAG
>DFIJ01000049.1 GCA_002372775.1 Christensenella sp. UBA3700 | reverse complement strand
CAAAATCCAAAATGGATTTTACTATCAGAAGTTCGTAGTGCTGAAGCTGTAATGGCAGTTCGTAACTCTATTTCATCAGGACACTACATATTATCAACAATACATGCTGATAAAGCAGCATCTATACCTAACCGTATGTATAGTTTGCTTGAGACCAATCAAGATATCGAACAATTCTTAAAATCTATTTATCGTTACATTCAATTAGGTGTATATATAAGAGGTTATCAAGATCCAAAAACGAAGAGTTTTAAACGTGAAATTGCAGAAGTTACTGAATTCTATGTAGATGAAGATAACAATGCAGTTTATAACACAATTTTTAGAAAATCTTCTACGGGTAAGGTAATTAAAAAAGCGCCATCTAAATATTTAATTGATTATTTAGATGCACAAGGTGTAACTCTAGAAGCCGATGCAATAGTTCCAACTGATGATGAAGGTAATACAAAATCATCTAAGTCTGGTGAAATTGAAGTTAATGATGCAATTGCAAAAAACGGTGGAGTTCAACCTGCAGCAGTTCAAAATAATGCTGCTAATCAAACTGAAGAAGTTTTATTCATGTAAAGGGGTGATATAGTGCCTGCGGTAATATTGGTACTAATAGCGTTCATTTTGCTATATTTGTTTGTTAATTGGCAAAGTTCTGGACGTGGTGTTTATAATACAATTGTAGATGCCGTTGGGGTTGCCTATGAGAAATATGCCCCTTATTCATTTAAACAAATTCGTGAAAAAATCAAACAATTAGGTCAAGAATATACTGTTAGGCAGTATACGACTCAAATTATTCTATATTCTGGCTGTGCAGCTGTTATTTCATACTTTTATTTTTACAATATAATAATTAGTTTGATATATGCACTAGCAGCAATATGTGTGGTTCCATATCTATCATATTTACGTTGTAAAAGATTATATAGTGAATTTATCTTTGAACAAATTCAAACTTATACAACAAACACAATTATGGAATTTGCAACAACTCAAGCATTTGTAAGAGCAATTGAAGGTGTATATGCATCAGGAGTATTAGAAGATCCTGTTAAGTCAGATGTTAAAGTTATGATTGATTTGGCATATAAAAATGGTTCAATTGAACAATCAATAGAATTCTTTAACGCTAAATATGATTTCTTTATTGTTAAAAATATGCATCAACTTTTCTTACAAATCACAAACGAAGGTTCAAAAGACTCCGCAATGGCACTAGAAAATATGTCATCTGACATTGATATGCTTGTTGAAGCTGTATATCGCGACCGTATGGATAGAGCTGTATTCCACAGGAAATTTATTCAATTCGGTTGTGTACTCTATATTATGGCTTTATTAGTAGAATTCTTAATTGGTATTGACGTTTACATTGCAATGATTAAAGAAAATATATTAGTTAATATTTTGATTCACTTAATATTGATAGGAAACACATATTTCCTTCTAAATGGTGAAAAATATTACAATGAGAATGTAGGTGCTGAATAATGGATTTATTAGTAATAATAGGTATTCCAGCAATTTTAGTTGTCATATTAATTGCAAATGGAGTTTTGACCTCAAAGGGAATGGAAGAAAATATTGCTCCAATATTTAAATTCATGATGGAAAAAGATTATGAATTTCTTCTAAAAATAAAGTATGGAGCAGGAATAGATGTTAATGCATTATATTCAAAAAGACTTATGATATTTGGACTTACAACAGCAATAATGGTATTAGTTTTAGCATTAGCTGGGCAATTATCACTTGTATATTCATTAGCTGCAGTTGCAGTTGGATATTTAATGTTTAAAGATCCATATAACAAATTAAAAAAATATTATAAAAGAAATTTAAACAACATTAATCAAATGTTGCCATACTATTTAAAAAGTTTAGAAATTCTTGTTCAACATTATACTGTGCCTGTTGCAATTGCAAAGTCAATTAATACAGCGCCAATTGTTTTTCAAGAAGGACTAAAACGTTTAATTGCAAGAATTGATGCCGGAGATTCTTCGGTAGATCCATATATGGAATTTGCAAAAACTTATCCAGTACGTGATTCTATGCGTATGATGCGTTTGCTTTATCGATTAGGACTAGGTTCTCAAGATAGTAAGCAAGAGCAACTTGCTTTATTTGCAAGGAATGTTTCAGTTTTACAAAATAAAGCCCGTGAGCAAAAGTATCAAGCGCGTTTAGATACAATGGAAAACAAAACAATGATCATGCTTACATGCACAGGTGGTGGTGTATTAGCACTATTGATGTTTGCAATGTTAACCATGATGAATATTTAATTGAAATTTAGAAAAATTATGATATAATTATTTTAGAAAAGTAGGGTGGTGATTAAATGAAAGAAGCAGCTGGAGAAGCAAACATGACAGTTATTACAATCGTTTTAATTGGTTTAGTTGCAGCAGCAGGAGCAATTTTAATTCCACAATTATTAGGTGGTAGTGCTCAAAAAGGATGTTGTTCATCATATGGTGGTACTTGGGAAAGCGGCCAATGTTATCAATATACTGCATCTGGTAGCAAGACAGTAGTAACAGTAGACCGTTATTATGACGCAGCTAATAAAAAATGTAAGTAATTAAAGGAGTGAGCTTATGTCTGATGCAACTGGACAAGCCGGTTTAATGGGAATAATGCTATCTATTATTGCAATTATAATCGTGCTTTTGGCAGGATCAATCGCATATAGCAAAGCATTCCGAGTTAAAAATCGAATAATTGATGCCATTGAAAAACAAAATGGATATAATAGTATAACAAAGACTAATATTGATAAAACTTTAGGAGATATTGGATATAAAACAATAGATCGTTCAAAGTATTTATCATATTGTCCTACAAATAAATTTGCTGGTTTTGACTTAGAAACAAGTCAATATCCAGGATATTTATATTGTATTTATAAAAAAAGTAGTGGGGAAAAATACTACAAAGTTGTTTCTTTCATGTATTTTGATATTCCATTCATTGGCAGTCATTTGTTGATACCAGTAACAGGTGAAACAAAAGTTCTTTATTCGGGAGATAGTTGGAAAACAGTTGAATAAACTGTTTTTTTTGTGTATAATATTCTTAAAGATAGAGAGTGGTTATATGAAACAAGCTGTTGGTGGCGCATATGTGTATAATATGGTAATTGTTTTTTTACTTGTTGCTTTTGGTTTTTTAATGGCTTCAGTTAGTTATTCAAAAGCATATCGTGTAAGTAAAGGTGTACTTGCCATTATTGAAAATTATTCTGGGTATGCTGGTGCTGGTAGCCCAACAGAAACTGCCATCGCAAGATATTTATCAGGAATGGGATATAATACTGCCCCAATCAAAACTTCTAATTGCCCTACAAGAAAAAATGCTAAAGGTAGTGATAAAAGTGCTTCATGGGCACCATCAGGCATTTGCATATATGAGATGGATAAAACAACTTACAAGGATGAAACCGGAAAAACTAAGACACAATATGTGACTTATGGAGTTATTTCATATATGAGAATTGATTTGCCATTAATTGAACTTATTAAAGTTCCTATTTATGGTGAGACAGAAAAAATATACGTTTTTAATTAAAAGCAATTTTATTGCTTTTTTTGTTGCAAAATAGATACAATTATGTTGTAAAGTATGTTATAATATAATATATATAAAAATAGCAAAAAATAATAGAATAGATGGAGAATGCATATGGACTTTTTTAAAATGCTCGGCTTTATTTTTGAAGATTTCTTCGGTTTTACATTGCCAATATTGTTGCGAAAATTAGTAACTTTTATTGATGGATTAATATATACTGCAGATGCTGAATTATATGATTTAATTGTTAAAATAGCACGTCAGGAAATATTTGGTAAAGGTACTTTAAATGAAGTCGCAGGGAGAGTATATCAACTTTTAGCACTCATAATGGTATTTAGATTAATATTCTTGTTTGTAACATATATTGTAAATCCAGATGATATGCTTGATAAAACAAAAGGTTATCAAAATGTTCTTAAAAAAATGATTATTACTTTAGGTTTAATAATTGTAACACCTTGGGGTTTCCAACAAGCAAGAATTGTGCAACAGTTAATTTTAGAAGAAGGTATAATTGAATATTTTGTATTTGGACAGGGTAATACTGCCAATGTTTCAAGCGGATATGAATTTATGCATACGGTCGGGATTCTTTTTGTAACTCCATATATGTGTACGGATGATTGTAAAACAGTTGCGGGTCAACGAGGAGTGAACAACGCTGATGATAAACTGTGCGAACATGGTAGATGGGACGCTAATATAAGTGTTAATACAGTGAGTGGAAATATTAGCTGTGCCTCTGGGGCTGGCTCTACTTGTACTGCTTTTTGTGGACTTGGTACAGGAGATACAGAGTTTCAAACGGACTCAAATTATGGATCAACATTATTTAAAGCAGCGTATCCTACGGGGGACAAATATGATTTGAGAGCTTTGATGGCACTTGGTGGCGAAGGAAACTGGGAAACCCATACATTTTATGCAAAATATGAATATCCATTTATAGGTACAACATTAGTCGGAATATTCATTGGCTACATGTTAATTGTAATGTGTATTGATATAGCACTTCGAAGTGTTAAACTTTCATTCTATGAACTTATAGCTCCAATTCCGATAGTTTCATATATTGGACCTAAAGATGGAAAAGAAACAATGCTTAATAAGTGGTTTTCACAAGTATTAAAAACTTATGCTGATTTATTTACGCGAATAGCGGGTTTAGAAATAGCAGTATTTTTCATAAATACTCTATTAAAAGATGAAAACTTAATTAAGTCTAGAGAATTCTTTGTTGAATTATTCTTAATATTAGGTGCATTAACTTTTGCTAAGAAGTTACCTGATATATTAAAAGATTTAGGTGTTAAATTTGAAACTGGCAACTTCAATTTGAAGAAAAAATTAGGCGATGATCTTGCGGGACGACGTGCAATTAATGCTGGCCTTGGAGCTGTTGGTGGCATGGCTGCCAATGCTATTCATAAGGCTGCAAATATTGGAAATAGATGGCGAGATCGTGAAACGCGAAAGAATTTGCGCAATGAAGCCTTTAATAATGCAATAGCTAATGGACAAAACCTTGCACAAGCTAGGTGGGCTGCACATCAAGCAGATAGACAATTTAAACGAGATAATGCTTCACAGTATGGTGGTAGTATGCTAGCTGGAGCAGTGCGTGGTGCAGTAAATGGTGCTAAAAATGATAAAGGTGGCTTAACACCAGGTGCAATCGTTGGTGCAGTAAAATCTGGGGCTCACGATGCAGTTGTTGGAAGACAAGAACGTGATCGTGCAATGGAAGCTGGTGCAACCGGATTAGGAAGAGTAGCCGCAGGATTTGAACAATCATTAGGAATTGAAACAACAAGACAAAAAATGGATCGTGTGATGGAAGCAAGAGACAACATTAAAAAAGGTCAAGATGCTTTAGCCGGTCAATTAGATAAAGTCGCATTGAAGAACAATGTTTCAGTAGCTGGATCTGATTTAGGTGGTGGCTTAAGAGCTGCCGCTGGTGTTGGCTATAATAGTATTTTATCTCAAATGAATATTGCTAGAAGCAAAGGGCTAGATCACATAGATGTAGCTGCTGTCGACGCTACAGGACATGCAACAACAAGAAGAGTTGATATTACTGAGTTTGAGGGAATTACCAAAAAAATGCAAGAACACGCATACAACAATATTCTTGCAGGTACGGCTACAACTACAACAGGTGATGCGGTTGAACGCGACGCTGAAGCCGATGCTATGTTTGAAGGATTACAAAGAACTATTACACACTCTTCTGACAGAGTTGTCAGAGATGCATATGACCCAACAAAAGGTGGATTTACACGTATTTCGGATGCATCTAAAGCTGGACAAGTTCAGAGTTCTATTGATCGAAATAGTGAGGGTTATAGAAGGGCCACTGCTAACGAAATGAATGCCAAAAAATCTGGCGATGGAGGTAAAAAATAATGAATGGAAGATTTTTAATACCGGCGAACTCCAAAAAATCTATGTTGATATTTGGACTTTTCAACGGGCTTGATTTAATAATATTTTCAGTTGGAGCAGGAACATCATTACTATTATTAATGGTAGTTGGTCCGAGCGAAGCATTAGATACGTTTATTGTTTTAATCCCTGCATTAGTTGCAATTTTGTTGGTATCACCGATACCTAACTATCACAATGTTCGGACGATTATAAAATCAATATGGGAATTTTTTACAAATAGACAAGTATTTGTATGGAAAGGATGGTGTGTAAAAGATGCCTTCAACGACGAACCAGACAAGAAGTAAATATACTGAGGATTTCTTACCAGTTAAAGAAATAGCAAACAACTGCATTCTTTTGAACACAAAGGAAAAAGTAACTGGTGTAAAAATAATGCCAAAAAACATATTCATCATGGGACCTGAAATGATGAACTCAGTAATTAGTAATTTAAGAGTTGTTTACAACTTAATTGATTATGAGTTCTGGATTATATCTGCAGATAGACCTGTTGATATAAGCGTTTATATGTCGCAGTTGGAACTTGCATATCAAAATGAAACCGATCCTGTGCGCAAAAAATTAATTATGCAGGATATGCGAAAAGGTGAACAATTTATGCAAAATGATGTAGTAGATACAGAGTTTTACTTATTGTTTAAAGAAAAAAATGATGAAACAATTCAAAAACGAATTAGAAATTTAATTAATAACTTTGCTAATGCTGGTTTAGCAACAAGACAAGTAAGCAATGAAGATTTACGAGTATTACTCGATAATTTCTTCAATGCAGGAAAAACCACTAAGTTTGGGACGGTGATGTCATAATGGCTAATTTAAAAGCAGAATTAGCCCCAAAGGGGTTACAATTTAAACCAGCAGAATTTATTATTAGTGATCAATGGGCAACTATAATGACAGTTATTTCATATCCGAAATATATTGATCCAGGTTACTTATCATCACTAACAAGTATTCCAGGGATAAAGGTTATCATTAAACATATTCCATTACCTTTTAGTGTAATCAGCAAGATGTTAAATAAAGAAATAGCTGATTTAAAGCAAAGATATCAAGAAGAAAATGATAAAACAATTCAAGAAAGAATTCGTCAAGACTACGAATCTTTGGAATATTTCATTCAAATGATAGCTGCTAATCAATCTAACATATTTGATTTTCAAATGCATGTAATGTTAACAGCTGATACTCAAGAACAATTGCAAAACAAAAAAATGCAATTAAAGAATTATTTAGAATCAATGGAATTGAAAGCTATTCCACTTAGATTTGAACAAGAGAAGGTTTTAAAATCAATTGTTCCAATCTTCCCTAAACAACATGATATTGAAGATAGAATTGGAGTTCCAATTCCATCTCCAACAATTGCAGCAATGTATCCTTTCATTTTTGATAGTATAAAGGATGCTGGAATGGCAACATTATTCGGAGTAGACTTCTCCGGTGGTGTAATTCTATTTAACCAATTCTTATATCAAATTAAGAAAGAACATAACCGAAATAATGCTAATATGATTATTTTAGGCACATCAGGTAGTGGTAAATCTACTGCTGCTAAAATACTTTTACGTGCAAACATAAGAAATAATCACCAACTAGTATGTATTGACCCAGAAGGTGAACTTGAAGACATGGTTAGAGTCTTTAATGGAGATTTCATCAACTTGGGTAAAGGTGGCGAATTCGGTATGATAAACCCACTTGAAATAGTTGTTGATAGTGATGAAGATGAACAAATTTCAGGTTCTGGATTTGCAATTTTAACAAGAACTTTGCAAACATTAAAAGCATTTATGAAATACTATGCTCCAGACATTGAAGATGATGTATTAACATTATTTAGTGAAGTAGTTCAAGAAACATATGCACGTTTTGGTATTAATCATCAAAGTGATTTTAGCAAATTTACTTCTGAAGATTATCCAACATTAGCAGATGTTTATGAAACAATCAGAGGTCGTTTGATGTCAATGACTGATAGAACTCATGAAAAAGACATTATGGAACGATTAGAATTAAAAGTAAGACCTCTTGTAAGAGAATTAAAGTATTATTTCTCAGGACACACTACAATTAAAACAAACAGTAGATTTATTGTATTTAATATTCGTGAAGTTATGAACGCTGATGAGAATGTAAGAAATGCACTTTTCTTCAACATATTAAAATATGCGTGGAGCTTAACTTTAGATAGAACTGTTAATACTATATTAATGGTAGATGAAGCTCATGTTCTTTTAGGAAGTAATAATACTTTAGGTGCTGATTTCTTAGCACAAATTCAAAGACGTTCTCGTAAATATAATACCGGAACAATAATTATCACACAGCAACCTAGTGACTTTAGTGATCCATCAGTAATTACTCAAGGTAAAGCAATATTTGATAATGCTTCTTATTACTTGGTAATGGGATTAAAGAAACAAGCTGTTGAGGATTTAGCTCGTTTAATTGATTTAAATGAGAGTGAACAGGATAGTATAAAGAGATATTCACAAGGAGAAGCCTTGTTTGTTTGTGGAAGCAGACGTATGCGTATAAATGTTATCGCGACTGAAGAAGAATTAGATTCATTCGGTCGAGGTGGCGGACTATAATTTAAAAGAATGGTGGTGATAACATGGCTTCAAAAGATAATAAATTCTCTCAAACCGGAGGCGGAGCC
>DFIJ01000007.1 GCA_002372775.1 Christensenella sp. UBA3700 | reverse complement strand
AATGCTATCTTGGGCTACACAATGGGTGGAAGTGCTGAGTGGTTTAAAGATAATGTAGATAGTATTATTGAAAACTATCCAAAACAATCTTTAGATTGTTGTATGAATTTAATAGGTACACATGATACAGAAAGAGCATTAACTGTTTTAAGTGGCGTATGCGAGAGTGCTTCATGTGCATCAAAAGAAGAAAAGTTAGAGTATAGATTAAGAAAAGATGCTTATGATCTTGCAGTGAGAAGATTAAAGATTGCTTCTGCATTACAATTCGTTCTTCCAGGAATACCTACAATTTACTATGGTGATGAAATAGGAATGCAAGGATTTGAAGATCCTATGAATAGATTGCCAATGGACTGGGGTCATATAGATAAAGATATTCACGCTCACTATGTTGCTCTTGGTAATATGAGAAATAAATATAGAGATGAAATGGTTGGTGAAATTGAAATTATAGCCGAAGAGAATGGTCTTCTTGTTATGAAGAGAAAAGCAGAAAAGACTATTACACTTGTCGCTAATACAACAAAAGAAAGATTGTTATATGCAATCAAGAGGGATACAAACGATTTGTTAACTGGAATTGAGATTCCAAAAGGAAAGTTGACTGTATTCCCAGATGTAGTTTATGTATTTGAGGAATAATGGATAGATTTATAAAGGCAGATTATCATACACACACAGTTAATTCTCATGGAAAAGGAACAATAGAAGAGAACGTCGTAAAAGCTATTGAAAGGGGAATGGAAGTTATTGCCATTACTGATCATGGTTTTGGACAACCATTTGCTGGAATTACTCCAAAGAAATTTGAAAGTATGAAAGATCAAGTGGCAGCACTTAGAGAAAAATACAAGAATATTAAAATAATGCTAGGTGTTGAAGCTAATATTATTAACAAAAAAGGCGATGTCGATTTAACTGAAGAGCAAATTAAAGAAATGGATATTATTCTATCTGGCTATCATTTGACAGCTACAGAATGGAAGATACCAGCTCTATTTAATATGGTATGCCCAGCTTTACTTTGGAAAATGGGTCATATATCAAAAGCTCAAATTGAAAAGAATACAAAGACATATTTGGATATGCTAGATAGATATCCAATAGATGTTGTAACACACCCAGGTTATCTACTTAGTCTTGACTATAAAACATTTGGAAAAGCTTGCGCAGAGCTTGGTACTTATGTAGAGATTTCTACAAGACATGAGATGCCATCGAAAGAAGGTCTATTAGAACTTCTAGATACAGATTGTAAGTTCATAATCAATTCTGATGCACACGAACTTGATCAAATCGGTAGAGTAGATTATGCATTGAATCTTATTGAAGAATTAAAGATTCAAGACAGGGTAGTAAATTATAATAGTAGCGAAATTAAGTTAAGATCTAAATCATAATGAATTACACAAAGAATACTGTAGACGAGATTATATCTAATGTAGAAACACAAGATGCTGATTTAAAGACAGCATTTCTTGCTGGTGTTACAAAGTGTCTAGGTTCTTTGCAATTATTTAAAGCAAATAAATATGCTTTAGAGTATGAGTTCAAAACAGAAGAGTTATGTATGGAAGTATATGGCCTTCTTAAAGAAGTGTTTGATGTTGAGCTTGAACTTGGTTTTAAAACAACAGAACCAAGAATATACACAATCAATGTAAGTGGCGAATTTGCTAATAGTATTCTAAAGACAATGGGACTAACTCATTATGAAAATGGTGAGCTTATTATCGAAGATAATACAAAGTATGTTGAGAATATCTCAAATCTAGAAAAAGCTAAGAGTTATATACAAGGCGTATTTGTGTCTAATGGAAGTGTATATTTCCCAGAAGGTGTAGACGATAACGCAGGATATCATGTAGAACTTGTATTTTCTGAAGACTATTATGCTAAAGCAATTCAGGGAATGCTTCAAAAATGTGGTATTAGTTTATCTTATTTAGATAGAGAATCATCTTATTCAATATACGGAAAGAGTTATCAAGTAGTAAGTGATATGCTAGCTTTTGTTAGAGCAAGTAATGCAGTATTAGATTTATCTGATATAAACGTTAATAGAGAAGTTAATAATAATCTAAATAGAGAGAATAATTTCCAAATGGCAAATTTAGATAAAACAATCACTGCTTCATCTAAACATATATATGCTATTGAACTTTTAGATAAGAATATAGGAATAGATAATTTAGATGAGAAAATGGCAAAAGTTTGCCATGCAAGACTTGAAAATCACGATGCTTCACTAAGTGAACTTGCCTCTATTGTTGGATTAACAAAAAGTTCACTAAATAGAGTGTTAGAAAAAATTTTAAAAAAATCAAAAGAATTTGAATAAACCTATTGACTTGATAGGTTAATAAGTTATATATTATTGGTATGCAAGATATCTTTGGGTGACGAATGAGTCAACCGGTGGTAATGTCGAGTAAGTCGAACGAGTCCAACAGCCCCAACAGCCGATGTGGTGAGATTCCACAACCGCCTGTAAAGTCAGAATGGGAAGGAGTATTGTAGTTTAAAAGAATTTACAAAATACCTTGGATTATTGCAAATAAGTTTTTTATTGGAGGGCCTTTAAATGAGAAAGGGCACATTTTCCACTCGTACTATCGCATTTACTGCGGTAATGAGTGCTATGGTAGCAGTAGCCACAATGGTATTGAAGATTCAAACAGGCGAAAGCTACACAAATCTAGGTGATGCTGTTATATTCTTAACAGCAAGTTTCTTTGGACCAATTCCGGGTTTTATAGCTGGAGGTTTAGGTTCATTTTTAGCAGACTTAATAACTTATCCAACAACTATGTGGTTCACATTAGGTATTAAGAGTATTGAGGGTCTTATTGCTGGTTTATTTGTATATTTTGCAAATAAATATATTCAAGGATCTGAAAAGAAAGATAAGATTATTAAATATGCTATATATGTTGTAGGCATGATAATAGCTGCTGCTTGGATGGTAGGCGGTTACTATGTAGCAAAGGCATTTAGTTATGGAACTAAAGAATCTGCTCTAGTATCTTTACCAAAGAACTGTGTTCAAGGAAGTTTATCTATTGTTATCGCTGTGATTCTTTATGGTGTTTTATATCCATTTGCTCAAAAATACATTATTAAAGTAGATAAATCTAAATTAGAAGAGAAAATCGAAAATGATGAAAACGCTAATGTAAAAAGTGAGTAGTTATAATTGAAAATAAGCCATAATAAACGTATAATAATATTACTTTAAGTTTTAAGTAATTTACCAACAAGGATAGTCATATTAATATGACTATTTTTGTTGTAAGTAAGGAGTATCGTTAATGGGAAAAATTGAGTGCGGAGAACCAGTTCCTTTTGTTCACCTACATCTACATACAGAATTCAGTTTATT
Source organism: Christensenella sp. UBA3700 (assembly GCA_002372775.1). Classification (GTDB taxonomy): domain Bacteria; phylum Bacillota; class Clostridia; order Christensenellales; family UBA3700; genus UBA3700. Next base: position 3,723 of record DFIJ01000007.1, on the reverse strand, counting down.
AGACGGGGCAGCAAGACTAATTGTTGGACACGATTCGCCTCTATTTGAGGAATGTGCAAGACTTGGAATGCCAGGTGTTGCCATTACTGACCATGGTAATATGATGGGTACATACCCAGCATATAGAATGCTACAAGATTTTAGAAAATCTCTTCCAGAAGGACAAGAATTCAATGTTGTTTATGGTAATGAGGTTTATACTTGTGCAGATATGACAAAGCAAGATTCTACAAATAGATATGGATATAACCATTTAATTCTTCTTGCTAAAACTCAAAAAGGTTTAGAGAACTTAACAAAAATTACATCACTTGCATATACAGAAGGTTTTTATGTAAAGCCAAGAGTAGATTTAAATTGTATAAGAAAGTATTCAGAAGGTCTTATCTGTTTATCTGCTTGTATTGCTGGTGTTATTCCTCAATATCTTTTAAATAACGATTATGAATCAGCTCTTAATTATGCAAAAGAGCTTCAAGATATTTTCGGCAAAGATGATTTCTATATTGAACTACAAGACCACGATATGGCAGAAGAAAAGAGAATTCTTCCACTTCTTGTTAAACTTGCAAAAGAGATTGGTGCTAAAGTTGTGGCAACAAACGACGTTCACTATATAAAGAAAGAAGACTTTGAAGCTCACGATATAATGCTTCGTATCCAAACAGGTAAGAGAGTTGGTGAAGAAATCGGAATGGGATTTGATTCAAACAACTGGTATTTAAAAAGCTATGAAGAAATGCTTGAGAAATTCTCATGGATTCCAGAAGCTTTAACAAATACTGTTGAGATTATGAATAAGTGTAAAGACGTTAAATTCGTTGAACACCAAATTGAAAGATTGTATCCAAAATATGATAAATTCTGTCCTCCAGGTGAGACGCCAGAAACATATTTAAGAAGACTATGCTATGAAGGACTTCATAGAAGATATGGAGATAATTTAACTCAAGATAAGATAGATAGAGCAGAAACTGAATTAAACGTTATTCACATTAAAGGTTTTGACTCATATTACCTTGTTGTGTGGGATTTCATTAACTATAGTAGATCAGTAGATATTCCAATTGGACCAGGTAGAGGTTCCGGTGTAGGTTCTATTGTTGCTTATGCTATTGGTATTACTAACGTTGAACCATTACAATTCGATTTGCTTTTTGAAAGATTCTTAAACCCAGAAAGAAACTCACCTCCAGATTTCGATATCGATATCTGCACAGAAAGAAGAGGCGAAGTAATAGATTATGTTGTTAAGAAATATGGTAGAGATAAAGTTTGCCAAATCTTAACACTTGGTACTCTAAAACCAAAGAACGCGATTGCCGACGTTGCTCGTGTTTATAACATTCCACTTGATCTTGTTAATAAGACAAAGAAAATGCTTCCAAATGATCCTAAGATGACATTTAAATCAGCACTTGGTCTTGCTAAAGAAAAAGATGGAACTCCAATTCCAGGTATTCAAGATTTTATTGATTTATATAACACTGATCCAGAAATGCATAAGGTTATTGATATGGCTAGAAAACTTGAAGGTATGCCAAAGAATATCTCAATGCATGCTGCCGGCGTTGTTATCTGTAACGAAGTAGTTACTAATGCATGTCCACTTCTTGTTCAGAAAAAGAAAGATAAGACAGATATTATTACACAATTCCAAAAGGGTGAAACAGAAGACTTAGGTCTACTAAAGATGGACTTCTTAGGTCTTATTACTCTTACAGATATCCACCATGCTTGTAAATATGTTTATGAGCAAACTGGAAAAGAATTAGACTTCAACAAAATGGGTGTTGATGATGCTGGCGTATATGAAATGATAGCCAATGGTGATACAGACTTCGTATTCCAATTGGATTCAGGTGGTATGAGAGGCTTTATGCAACAATTAAGACCACACTGTATCGAAGACTTAATCTTAGGTATTTCAATGTATAGACCAGGTCCTATGGATTCTATTCCTGAGTATTTGGTTGCCAGAAATAATCCAGATAAGGTTACTTATTATCATGAATGTTTAAAACCAATTCTAGAGCCTACATTCGGTTTCTTTGTATACCAAGAACAAGTTATGAATGCAGCGCGTGTTATGGCAGGTTATTCTCTTGGTAGAGCCGACTTACTTCGTCGTGCTATGGGTAAGAAGAAAGCAGAAGTTATGGCAAAGGAGAGAGGCGGATTCATGGAAGGTGCTCTTGCTAAGGGTATTCCTGAAGATGTTGCTACACAAACTTTCGATGCAATGGAAAAATTCGCAACTTATGCGTTCAATAAATCTCACGCTGCAGCTTATGCCCATGTTACATACCAAACAGCATATCTAAAGAGATATCACTTAGTAGAACTTGTCTGCGCTATGCTTAATAACCGTATTACAAAGACAGACAAGTTATTAAAATATATCAACCTTGCAAAGATGTATGGTGTAGAGATTCTTCCTGCAGATGTAAACAAGTCAGGTGCTTTATTCAAAGTAGAAAATGGTAAAGTAAGATTTGGTCTTACAGCTATAAAGAATATCGGTGGGCCAGTTGCTGACGATATTGAAAGGGAAGTAAAAGAAAATGGACCATTTAAGTCACTTACAGATTTCTGTACAAGACTTGATCCAAAAACAGCAAATAAGACAACTATTGAAAACTGTGCTAAAGCTGGTGCTATGGATTGCTTTGGTAAGTCTAGATCTACAATTATTGCAAATTATGCAAATGTAATATCTAAGGCTGCTTCAGATAGAAAAGTTAAAGAGTCTGGTCAAATGAGCATGTTTGATATGTTCGAAGAAGATACAACAGAACAATTAACGGAGGTTCCAGAATATAAGAAACTTGAACTTCTTGCTATGGAAAAGGAAGTGTTAAATACATATATTTCTGGTCACCCACTAGAAGAGTTCAAGCCAATTCTTGAAAAGTATCAATTCAATCTTGGTAAGATTATGCCTTTATTAAATAATGCTCAAGATGATGACGATGAAGATTCCGAAGAAGGCGATTCATTCAATAATGCTAGTGAAGAAGAATTACAAAAAGAAGCTGAGGAAATCGCAAGATTAACATCAGAATATAATGGTCAAGTAGTTAAGGTTGCTGGTCTAATAGATAATTACCAAAAGAAAAAGACAAAGTCTAACTCAATGATGGGCGTATGTACTCTTATGGATTTGAACGCAACTGTTGATGTTTTATTCTTTGCTAAAACTTTTGAAAATTATAAGGATGTATTGAAAAATGACCTTGTTGTAGAAATAACAGGAAGACTACAAATCAAGGAAGGAGGTAGTACATCTTTATCTGCACAATCTATGAGAATCCTTACTTTAGAGGATGAAGTTAAGGAAGAAAAGAAGGAAGTTAAAAAGTCTAGAACAATGTTCTTGCTTGCTTCGGATGATGATAATTTAACAAGAGTAAATTCATTTATTATGGGTGTAGTTTCATCTCAAGGCAAAGGAGATGATACAATAAAGGTACAATATAAGAAGAAGTTATATACTTATCCTATGCCAGTAAGAATAACTGATTCAGTAGAAATGATGATGTTAAAAGAATTTGGAGAAAAAGGAGTCAAGATTTTAGAGAACAAATAATGATAGATACATTTTATGTTTCAATACCAAAGTTGTCTAATCTAGAAAGAAAGGCTTATATTTATCTTCCAACCACTTACAATGAAGATGACGATAGACGTTATCCAGTTATTTATATGTTCGATGGTCACAAT
>DFIJ01000123.1 GCA_002372775.1 Christensenella sp. UBA3700 | reverse complement strand
CAATATATTCAATGTGTAAGAATAACACATTTAATGGAATGCCACTTCCAACTATCTATGGCATAAAGAATAATGAGATAAAAACAATAAAAAAGTTTAATTATTCTATTTTTAAAAATCGTTTAGGTTAATACAAATGCCCGGCAAATGATATTGCTGGGCATCTTTTAAAAATCCCATATTTTAGTATATAATTGTATAGGAAATAGGGCTGTTTTCAAATATGAAACCAATAGTTGCGTAAATTCAAACTAGAATTGGTGGTGTGCAACCGAAAAGCTTTGGTAAATTGTAGGTGAGGACAGGAGGTAAGCGTTATGAATATCGAAATTGCAAACAGATTACAAAAATTAAGAAAAGAAAATGGATACTCTCAAGAAGAACTTGCAGATAAGCTTGGTATATCAAGACAAGCTGTATCTAAGTGGGAGAGAGCAGAGTCTTCACCTGATACAGATAATCTAATTGTTCTTGCTAGATTATATAATGTTTCATTGGATGATTTATTATATGACAATGAAACAGATCAAGAGATTAGAGATAGAGTTATTGATAAAGCTAGTGAAGAAGAGAAAGAGAGTATATCTTTAACAGATGACGAGGGTCAAACTCTAAAGATTAAGAATAATCATATCCAGTGCTTTGATAAGGATGGAAAAGAAGTTAAGTTCAATAAAAAGCAAGCTGTATTGTTGAGTGCTATTGATGGTGCAGTTGCCATATTAACACTAATTGGATTCCTTGTTTGGGGATTAATGTTTGATGGATGGCATATTTGTTGGACTCTATGGGTGTTAATGCCAGCTGTTATGAGCGTGTTTGAAGTGATTATTAAGAAGCAATTATCTAAATTCGTATATCCATGTTTAGTAACATTTATTTATCTATTCTTGGGTATGGAATATGGTTTATGGCATCCTTATTGGTTCTTGTTCATAACAATTCCAGTCTACTATATAATCGCAGACCCAATAGATAAATATGTTTTAAAAACGAAAGATGAAGATGAAGAATAATATATAAAGTAGCAGGAAACCAATCCTGCTACTTTTTTGCCTTTTTTCCTTTAAAATAGTTATTCATATAATATGATATAATTATAATATGGGGGTGGGTTAATATGAAAAAGTCTTATTATTTGTTACTAACGATAATTATTATATTATCTCTTAGCGTGTTCGTATTAACAGCATGTGGTGATAATGAAAATGATCAGCCAACAAAGAGTATCAATAATCTTACAATAAACTCCGCAGGTGGAGCTTATGTAATCACTAATGGATCAGTGAATATTCCTGTTGGGGCTGATGTGTCTTTTACAAGTAATGATTTATCTGTTACTGTAAATTACACAGATGGTACAAGTGAAATTGTAACTGATTTTTCTATTTATCAAAATGTTGACTTTACGGTGCCAGGAACGTATACAGTGACCATTACATATAAGGGTGTAGATGGAATTTTAACAGTATATGTTTATGCTGAAGATGCACTCTTACCTGTTCTTCCTAATAATATGGACCAGAATTATAACACGATCAACTATGAATATGAATATAGTGGAAGCGAAGTAGATATTATTGCTAAATTAGATGCACTAATGCAAGAAGGTTCACTTTCTCAATTAATAATAGAAGGAAAAGTTTTAGTTACTGAAGATACTATATATTCAAGAATAAACAGAGATGCTGGCTATTATATAACAGAATTAAAAGCTGCTGATGGTTATGTATTTTCAGATGGTATGGATAGTAGATATTATTGGTGGAATATTACAAAGAAGGTAATTCCTGTTCCTACAGCTCAAGGTAGCAAATCATTTACTTATGATGGCACAGAAAAGTCACTCCAAGTTGTAAGTGATTATAACGAAGTTATTACTTATGCTCAAAATGGCATGGATACAAGAAAGGGAATAAATGCTGGTGATTATACTTGCTACGCGGAAATTAAAGAGAATTATCAAAACAATTATACTTTTGCAAACAACTTAACTTTTGTACAAGTCGACACATTTACTATTGATAAGGCAGTGCTTCCAGCCCCAGTTGTTACAAATGCGTTGTCATCGTCTATTGATGATAATGTAACATTGTATCATTTTGATTACACAGGAAATGATATTGCTTATACAACTAATTTGGACGACTATTCAGGAATAGTAAATATTGAGAATGTGACTATTCAAAATGTATATTCATATGCGTATTGGGTTCGAATTACTGTAAATGATGCTTGCTGGTACAACTATAGATATGAAGATAATGTGAGTGTTGCATCAGAAAGATTGCTACATATAATGGTTGATCCAATTGATTATGTTATCCCTCAAGCATATTCATCAAATACTTGGGATATGGAAGGTGTATATGACTTTGGTTATGACTTTGATTATGCATTAGATTCAGACAAGATTGGTTTTACTAGCGCAACTCAAGCATGGCTTGAAGAAAGTGGAGTTTATGATCAAGAATCTCGACTAGAATATGCCGATACTGAAGGTTATGATTTTGCAGCTGGTGAATACCAAATCCATTATAATTTCTATCATAATAGCAATTACAAACCATTAGCGATTACCGCTAATGTTAGTGTAGCTAAACTAAGTTTAAATGCTAGTTATGATTGGGATAAAGATTATCACATATTTGAGGATAATCAAGATAAGTATATCGATATATATGGCGATTATTTTTACAATGGTCTAGCCCAAGTAAGGGAATTTAAATTCAGTTCTGTCTGGGATCAATATGGAGATATAACGGTTAATACTTACTATGGTGCAACGCAAGGTAATTATGATATGCAAAACCCTATTGTTAGCGCTATAAATGCAGGTTATTATAAAACAGTTGCAACTATTGGTTCTACTGATGCTAGTTTGCAATTCGTTGATTATGATACAGGTGATGTACTTACAGAAGTAGAAATTGAATGGCAAATTGAAAAAGCTAGGATGCATGTATTTGCATCTTCTCAAGGAACAACGGTAGATTATTATAATCATGGCTGTTATAGTTTCTATACAGGTGTTGCTAAAACATTGACATTCTCAAGTGCATACTTTGCTGTTGAACGATATCATGGTAATAGCGTGTTAGCAAGGGATTTTTCACATGAATATAATTGGACAGTATCAGATTATATTGATTTTGATTATAGCTTTGTGAATTATAAACATGATGGAAACGCATATGTAGAATCTGATGATATGACCTCTGTTGGTAGATATCAATCAATTATGAATGTTGCCTTAAAGAGCAATCTTGAAGATAACTATGAGATTGTAGAATATCCTATAGTTTATTGGGTAGTATTGGATACTACAATTGATGCAAGTGCTATGGTATGGGTTAATGAAAATACTTACGAATATGGTTCAGGAGTTCCATATGTAGATAATATTCCAGAAGGCTTAGAAATCGCAAACAGTAGCGCTCCTCATGACGTAGGTAATCAAACAGCAACAATAGAATTAATGCCAATTAATGCAGATGGTTATAATAATGTTACTGTTATATATCCAACAATGGGCTGGGCTGTTAATGGTACACATGCGGAAAGTAGTACTAGTTATGAAGTAACTAAGAAGTATATTACAAGATATGATTTTTATGTCACGATAGATGGACATATGGATGATGTAGTACCATACAATGGAGATTATAGATCACCAGGTTATGGCACAACATTAAACATTAATGATTTTGGTGCAGTTTTAATTACTGATATGTCAAGAGAGTGGGATCCAATAGCTGAAATATATGCAGGCCGCAATCAATGTGAAGTAGGTCAATATGAATATACTATTTGGGTTACAATTACAGACTCTAATGTATTAAGTAATTATGCATTTGATATTAATAATGAACCATGTGTAGAAGAAGTTGATGTGGACTCTATTTCAATATATGATGAACATCCAGATATAGTTGAACCAACTATTCTAGATACATCTAACTATTGTTATATAATGAAGATAACATTCGATTGGTATATTGAAGGCGAATAATAGGATATAACAAATAGGTGATATAGGCGGCTTTAGATAATACTAAGGTCGCCTGTTTTTATTAGTTTAATAGAGAAAAATATTTTGTTAAATTATTTGCAAAAAACAATTGACAAGAAATTTTAACAGTAATATAATCTTGTTGTAATCAACCTACTAACATACTAGGGAGATAGGAGAAAGTAAAAAATGAAAAGAAATTTAATGATGGAAATGTGTTATATGTCATTCATGTGTAGTTACGAAAGGTAGCAGGACTTTTAACGCATTAACAAGAAACAAGAAAATAACATTTAGTCCTGCATGAGAATGCAGGATTTTTTTTGGAGATATAGTATGGATTTATTTTTAAGTATTAATTGGATATCGCTTTTAGCAGTAGCAGTAGTGTTCTTACTATTTGGCTTATTATGGTATTTATCTAATAAGATCAACTGGACACTAGTAATTTTAATAAGCTTAGTGCTAGGCGTAATTGTAGGCGTTGTATTTGCCTCAGAGGATAACACATATCTTAAGTGGGTAGATTTATTGGGAGATATTTATGTAAATATAATTACTGCGCTTGTTGCTCCTGTTATATTGGTATCTATTATCTCAAGCTTTATTCAATTAAGAGATGGCAGTAAGATGAAGAAGATTGGACTTAAGTCTGTAGTTTGGTTATTATCTTCAGCACTTGTTGCAATTATCTTAAGTATTATTGTGGGTGTTACTCTTGGTATTGGTAAAAACGCAGGTTCTATATTTAGCGAAATATCTTCAGTATCTTCTAGTACAATTGGTGCTTACAAAGGTTTAACAAGATCATTTGATAAAGTTCTACTTGGCTTATTCCCAAGCAACTTCTCAGAAGATATTGCAAACAATAATGTTGTAGCAATAATTATTACTGGAATTGCTTTAGCACTAGCCTTTGTTAGTGTAGCTAAAGAAAAGGGTGAAGATAAGGTTAAGCCTTTTGCTAAGTTTATAGAAGCTCTAAAAGAAATCTTATACAAAGTATTAAGCTTTATTATTGATTTAACACCATTCGCCGTACTTAGCTTAATCGCTGGTTCTGCAAGCAAGATTATTTCAAATAAAGATTCTATTATTCAATTATTATTACTTGTTTTAGTGATTTACGCAGTATGCGCAATTCATACATATGGATATCATGCAATAATTCTAAAATTCGTAGCAAAAGTAAATCCATTCAAATTCTTCAAAAAGATTGCTCGTTCACAAGCAACAGCATTTACAACTCAATCAAGTGTTGGAACATTGCCTGTAACAATATCTGATTTAACTAAGAATGTTGGTGTTGATTCTGAAGTAGCAAACTTTACAGCTCCACTTGGAACAACAATAGGAATGCCTGGATGCACAAGCGTATGGCCAGTTCTTTTAGCAATATTCTATATTAATGCTGTTGGAATTGAATGGGGAATTGGAGATTACATAGTACTTGCTGTTTTAGCTCTATTTATGTCACTAGGTAGCGCAGGTGTTCCAGGAATAGCTGTAGTATCTGCAATCGGATTATTCGGAATATTAGACTTGCCAGTAGCCGCTGTAATCTTGTTGATGCCTATTAACACAATCTCTGACATGGTAAGAACACTAGATAACGTTTCAACAGCTTCAGTGTCAGCAACAGTAGTAGCAAGACAATCAGGACTAATTAACGATCAAGTATTTAATGGAAATATAGTCGAAGAAACAAAAGGAGAAATTGAAAATGAAAAAGCTATCTAAATTATCTATATATTTCATATCTGTATCTGTAGTTGTATTTATAGCACTAGTACTTGTAATCATTTCTACATCAGTTTCTTTTGTACAAACTAAAGATGCAATAAACAATATTGGTGTTGTTGCATATAACGAAAAAAGTAAATCTCAAATAGATGATGCTCAAGCAAAATATGAAACTTTTGAAAAAGGATTAGGCGCTTCTATAACATTCGCTTCTGTTGAAGAAAAGGTGGGTGTAGAAGAATTAACAAAAGCAAAAGCTAAATATGTTGAAGCAGCTATTAGAGATGTAAATACAAAACACATTAATGGAGCACAAGAAAGCGATGTTCAAAAAGAACTTAGCGAGATAAGAAAGACATTAGATTCATACTTTGCTAATGGTGATTTCTCAAAGATATCTAACTACTCAACATTAACGTCACTTGAAGCAAAATATACATCACAATCAAATGCAAGCTCTAGTGGTAATTCACAAGAGGGTTCGCAAGAGATAGAAATATGCTAATTAAAGAAAACAAAAAATTTATAAGGAGATATATAAAATGAAAACAACAAAAATCACAACACTTATTCTATTAGTTGTAGTAGCTATAGTTGCTGTAAATGTTCTAACTTTTGTTGGTTGCGATAAAGAAAATAGTGAAGAAACAGTTAATTTCGTAGCAACAGCAGAACAAGAATACTTCTATAACGACTACAATTCAAAATCAAATGCGGATACATCAAGACAAAATGGTGTTGATACATTCGCAAACAAGGACATCGTATTCGATGCAGTTACTTATGAAGAATTAGTATACCTATTACAACAAGAAGGTAACTATCTAATCTTACTAGGCGGAAGCTGGTGCCATAATACTCGTGCTGCTGCAACATATATTAATGAATTTGCACACAAGTATGGCATTACAAAGATCTACAACTTTGACTTCTTCCTAGATGGTGAAAACTCTTCTACACATGTTAGAGTATCTAATCCAGCAGAAGGCACAACAAAGAATGCAGGACAAGAATACAACCACTTATATGGTGAATTAATTTCAAGATACCTAACAAACTTAAATGACTGGGTTGAATACAAAGAAGGTAGCGCAAGTTCTGTTAACTATACAAACGCTGATTCTCAAGTAGTTAATGTTGCCAAGTTGCAAGTACCATTCTTATTCTTGTACAACAAAGACAACACAACAAGAAGCGCTTATGACTTTGAAACAAAGGGAGTTGTTTCAGCTACAGCTGAAAGCGGAAAGAAGTACCCAATCGTAACAGGTTTTGAAGAGATGGTTGATAGAGATGATCAAGGTGTTTATTCTTCTACATACACAAGAAAGGATGATGGTACATTTGATGTTCAAAAGACTTATATAACAGATGCTTATAAGGCTCGTTTACAAAGAGTATTTGATTATATCAAGAACAACAATGTTCAATTATCTACATACTCAGATGCTGATTATATCCGCCAAGCTTACAATGAAAAGTCAGGTAGAGAAATCTTTGCATCAGATAAGGAAATCAAGTACGAAGTACTAAACTATAGACAATTCAACTGGTTATTACAACAAGAAGGTGACTATATTATCTTATTCGCTGGTTCATGGTGCGGAAATACTCAAGCTATCATTGATATCGTAAATGACTATGCTATTGAAAATAATGTAACAGTATATACATTTGATACTAAGCTTGATGGTGGTTATGCAAGAAAGTACTGGACAACAGCTACAAGCACAAACAAATATGCTGATGCTCATATCCGTGTAAACAACTCTACATTAACACCATTATATGCAAACATTATTTCTAACTATTTAACAAATATTGTTACTTTAAATGATCTACAAAATCCAGCGGTTAAGATCTCTTACACAGCAGGTGAAGAAACTATTTCTGTAAATAGATTACAAGTACCATTCTTATTCTCATACAATAAGGCACATAAAGATGGCGAAAATGCAGCACCTATTATCAAGAGCTTAGAGTTAATGTTATTCTACGGATCTTCTACAGAAGCAGAATTCCAAACATACAAGACAGAAACAGCTAACGTATTTAATTCTATTAAATAATAGGTGAAATATGAAAATAGAGACTCTCTGTTTACACTCAAGTGATTTTAAAAATGAATATGGATGTTTGACAACTCCAATATACCAGACATCCACATTCGTACACGAAGGAGTGGAAGATACATCGAAATACAGCTATTCTAGATTGGCAAATCCTACACGTTGCCACCTAGAATCGCTAGTAGCCAAGCTTGAGAATGGTTACAGTGCATTTGCATTCTCAAGCGGAATGGCTGCAATTACTACAGCAATCAAATTAATTAAGCCACCAGCTCACATTATTGCTTCAGACGATTTGTATGGCGGCAGCATAAGATTGTTTTCTAATGATGCATTATCTTATGGATATGAATTTGACTTTATAGACACATCAAATCTAGAGCTTGTAAAAAGCAAGATTAGAAAAGATACTAAAGCTATCTATATTGAAACACCTTCTAATCCATTAATGCATGTTTCAGACATTAAAGAAATAGCCAATATAGCTAAAGCTAATAATCTATTATTCTTTGTGGATAATACATTCTTAACACCATACTTCCAAAGACCATTAGATCTTGGTGCAGATGTTGTTGTTCATAGTGGAACTAAATTCCTAGGTGGTCATAATGATGCACTTGCTGGGTTTGCCATTGTTAAGAATAGTGAACTTAATGATAGACTTGCATATCTATATAAAACGGTTGGCGCGTGTTTATCCCCATTTGATTCTTTCCTAATTGAAAGAGGTATTAAGACGCTGCCACTTAGAATGGATAGAGTTAACAGCAACGCTAAAGTTGTAGCAAATTGGCTTAGAGAAAACCCTATAGTAAACAAAGTATATTATGCTGGTTTTGAAGATAGTTTAGGCTATTCAACAATGCTAAAACAATCTTCAGGTTTTGGTGGCATGATTTCCTTTGAATTAAAAGAAAGTCGATATGTATCGCAAATATTGCAGAGTGTAAAAGTATTCCAATATGCTGAAAGCTTAGGTGGAGTAGAGAGTTTAATAACATTTCCTAAGAAACAAACACATGCAGATGTACCAGAGAATATCTTAAATGCTAAAGGCATAAATGATAGATTCTTACGTATATCTGTAGGTATAGAAAATGTCGAAGATTTAATAGAAGATTTAAGGCAGGCGTTTAAAGTATGAAATACGATTTTGATAAATTAATAAATAGAAAGAATACAAATAGTTTGAAATACGATTTCGCTATAGAGCGTAAAAGACCTGAAGATGCAATTCCTCTATGGGTTGCAGATATGGACTTTGCTACTCTTGATGAAGTTAAGAATGCTCTTATTGAAAAAGCAAACTATGGCGTGTTTGGATATTCAGAACCAAAGGAAAGATATTTTAATGCCTTAAATAATTGGTTCAAGGTAAATCATAACTGGGATATAGATACATCTAAGGTTGTGCTTGCTTGTGGTGTAGTACTAGCAATAGCCGCAACTATAAGAGCTTTAACAAAAGAGAATGATGCAGTTTTGATTTGCCAACCAGTATATTATCCTTTTGAGGAAACAATAAAAGTAAATAATAGAAAATTAGTTGTTAGTGAATTAAAGAATATAAATAATCATTATGAGGTTGACTTTAATGATTTTGAAAAGAAGATTGTGGAGAATGATGTTAAATTATTCATTCTCTGTAATCCTCACAATCCTGTTGGCAGAGTTTGGACAAGGGAAGAACTTGAAAGAATTGGAGATATCTGCCTAAAACACAATGTATTTGTAATATCTGATGAGATTCATGCAGACTTTACGTATGAAGGTCATAAACATATAGTATTCGCAACTGTTAAAAAAGAATTTGAGAATAATTGTATTGTTTGTACAGCACCAACAAAAACATTTAATCTTGCTGGATTACATATATCTAATATATATATTCCAAATGATGATGTTAGAAGAAAATATAAGCTTGAGATGGCAAAGATTGGATATAGCCAATCTAACGTTATGGGTATAATCGCTTGCCAAGCTGCATATGAGAGCGGTGCTTTATGGTTAAAAGAATTAAAACAATATCTTAAGAGTAATTTAGATTTTGTTAGAGATTATATTAATAACAATCTAAAAGATATATTTTTAATTGAACCAGAAGGAACATATCTATTATGGCTTGATTGTAGAAAATTAAATCTATCTAATAGAGAATTGCATGATTTTATAAACAATAAAGCAAAAGTATGGGTAGATGATGGTTACGTATTTGGTGAAGGTGGAAGTGGTTTTATAAGAATAAATATTGCTTGTCCAAAACAGACGCTATATAAAGCGCTTGAGAATATAAGGAAAGTTTTATAAATAGTTAGTGGCTGCATTTGCAGCCATTATTCATTTGTGACTATAGTTTTGCATTAGATGCATATATTAAAGTTGATCTTATAGATTCCAAAAGAAGAGCTTTAGCATAACTGATTCGCTTATTTACTATAGTGTCATTTGGTGCTTGTAATAAATCAAAAAAGATTGGGGCTAAAGCGGAGCAACAAATGTCTTCAAAGAACTGTCTAAAATCGTTGCTTATTGTTAGTGAATGGGCATTAATCGCGTCATTTATATTTTGTTGAATAATGGCAAATAAGTCTTTATAAAAAACTCTTTTTAAATCATAATAACTTAGGGAATCAGCAATAGATAACATTAGTGATCTATTATCTAGTACAAAACTGCAAAATCCATCTATTACTAAGCCTAAGTCTTTATTAGTTTCTATTGATGGAATCTTTTTTAGGGCGTCTTCTCTTAAAGTCCAACGAAGTAAATCCGTAGTGTCTTCAAAGTGGTAATAGAATGTATTTCTAACAATTCCACAGTCATCGATTATCTGTTTAACTGTAATCTTATTAAATGGCTTTGTTTTCATAAGCTTTTTTAGTGAAGCAGAAATCATTGATTTAGTTTCATAATTTTGTTCTTTATAAGTTCCCATAATGCACCTCAAATAGAATTATATCATTTTATAGTACAAATGTGCAAAATTGACCTACAAATATAGTTTATATGTTGAATTAATGGGGCTATAATTTTGTTTGAAATAGGATAAAGGAGATTGACTCATGAAAGAGAAGATGACAATTAAGGACAGAATTTCAAAGTTTATTGTACATAATCGTTATGTCTTTTTGGGTATTTTCGTTTTACTCTTAGTTGGAAGTTGTATATTAATTCCAAAGGTAGAATTAAATTATGACTTAACAAAATATCTAGAGAAAGATTCAATATCCAAGCAAGATTTAACAAAAATGACAGAAGAATTTGGCGAATACGGAAATGCCAATGTAATGCTTAAAGGTGTTACAGAAGAACAAGCTAGTGAAATAGCAGATGAGATTTTAAAGCTTGATTGTGTTACAGCTTCCGTTTTTGATAAAGATAGTTCGTATAAAGATGGTAAGGCATTAATATCTATATTCCTAAATGTAAGTTCATTTGATCCAAAAGTAGAGAATTGTATTAATGACATTAGAGGTATATTAAACGAAAGTGGATATGAATACGAGATGAATGGCTCTGCCATTACCATGGTATTCTACCAAGAACATATGATAAAAGATATGTTAATTATCTTAGCTTTAGCAATAGTTGTTATAACAGGAGTACTTCTTATCTCTTCTAATGCCTATATTGAGCCACTAATCGTATTAATAATCTTAGGTGTTGCAATTCTATTAAATATGGGCACAAACTACTTTATGGGACAAATTTGTTTCGTAACTAATGCTATTTGTGCAGTATTACAATTAGCTCTTTCTATGGATTATTCAATTGTATTATTGCATAGATATGAATATGAAAAGACACTCACACCAGATAGTAAGATTGCAATGAGAAATGCATTGTCATCTACATATGTTGCTATTCTATCTTCAAGTTTAACAACGGTGGCTGGTTTGATTTCTCTTGTATTTATGAAATTCAGTATTGGTTATGATATTGGTATGGTACTTGCAAAGAGTATTGTTATAAGCTTATTAACAGTATTCTTCTTAATGCCATCACTAATTATTCTATTCAATAAACCAATTCAAAAGACAGTTCATAAGCCAATTAGATTTAAATATAAAGGCTTATTACAATTTGAGAGAAAGACACAAATAGTAGTTCCAGTAATATTACTAATTGCAATAATTTGTGGAGCTGTATTTAATTATCTATCTACATACTCATATAGTTTAAAGGCTTCTTCAAGAGATAATTCTCAAATTAATCTAGAAGATGCAGATATACAATCTACATATGGTCAAAATACTCCATTCATTATTATGATTCCAGATATTGATGGTGAGATTGATTATGATTTACAAGAGGAATTAATTGAAGGAATTATGAATATTGAGACAAGCGATGGAAGAAAGATTATAACTAGCGCTCAATCTTTGTCTCAATATAAAGATATGGAAATATCTAAAGGGCAGTTAAGAGATGAATACGGTCTAAATAACCTGGAGATAAAAGTGCTTTGGAATGCAGGTCATTTCAATAGCGATGTTGTTACATTAGGCCAATTAATTGACCTATTAAAAGAAGAAAAGAAAAATAAAGACTCAATCATATATAGTCAATTTGAACAAACAAGTATCTCTAAGTTATTAAATATGCTAGATAACGATAAATACTCTAGAATTGTATTTACAATGGATTGTGGTGTTGCTGAAGAACAAGCCTTTGAAGTATCTCATAAAGTAAGAGAGTATTTGCAAACTAATTATTCAGATAAAGAAATCTATTTCGTAGGCGAGAGCATTGTTTATTATGATATTAGAGAAACATATAATAATGACGCTAAGATAATAAATATTATTAGCTTATTCTCAATACTTGCATTAGTTCTTATTGCATTTAAGTCTATCTCTATACCAGTTCTATTAGTACTAATTGTGCAAGGTGCAATTTGGATTAACTTCTCAATTAATACTATTGCAAATGATCAGTTGTTCTTTATAACTTACCTTGTTGTAATGTGTATTCAAATGGGTGCAACAATAGACTATGGTATTTTGATGACATCACAATATATTGATAATAGAAAAACAATGGATAAATATGATGCTTTGCAAAGGACACTATATACATCGTTGCCAACAATATTCTCATCTGGAAGTATTTTGATTATTGCTCCACTTCTTGTAGGCGCACTATCTAATATTGCAATTATATCTGAGATTGGTTTCTTGTTATGTAGAGGATGTTTAGTATCTGTATTCTTGATTGTTCTTGCGCTACCTCAAATACTACTTCTTTGCGATAAACTAATTGAGAAAACGTCTTTAAAAACAAGTTTTTATAAGGAAGAAGAACTTGTAGAAGATGTGGAGCTTGAGGAAGAGATAAAAGAACATAAAGAATCTCTACAAGACGTATAATAAATAAACATATTCATAATACATAAGGGAGGTTGGTGATAAT
>DFIJ01000110.1 GCA_002372775.1 Christensenella sp. UBA3700 | reverse complement strand
CCTATCTATGTTTTCACTTTTAGTTTTTGAAAAGATATCTTGGCTTAAAATAATGCCAAGTACGATTGCAAATACTAATGTCATAACCGAATGCATATAAGTGTACATAATTATCTCGCATTGGGTATTTTAGCATAATAATTTAATGTTATAAAAATAATTGATAATAAATAATTAAAAACTGGAGATTAATATATCTTGTAAAGAGTAGTTATTATAAAAGCATTATTAATATCATTTATCACATAATTACTATTTTAAATACAAACACAAGCTCATCTATCAAACCAAACAGAAAATTATTAAAAAAAGGTGGCACAAGTTGCCACCTTTATAAACTCTAATCTATAACATTTAGTGAACAATATGATTTATTTGAAATACCATTATTAACGAAATATGCTAGTATTTCCATCCTATTCTTTACTCTATTTAATGGATGTGCCCCTTTAGTGATCAACGCGATACTTCTTAAATCTTCAATAGTTTTAGAATTATATCCAACGAACTGGTCTTCTACGGCATTTAGTTTAGCGCTAAAATATACTGCAAGCATATCGTCTATATCTTTAAGATTTAGTAGTTTCTTGCCTGTTTCAGTTTTAAAATCAACATATCCTAATGCTGTTAAAATTAGTAAAAATTTTAAATATCTTTTTCTAGATAGAGTTACAAGTGTTTTGTCAACATTGCAAATATAATTTATCTGATCTACCATTAATGTTACACAATCTAAACCTATAGTTGGAGTTGCTGCTTCGGAACAGTATTTTTGTATATTTTTATCTGTTACTCCAAAATTCAATTTACCATCAACCAACCCTATTACACTATAAAACACCTTATCAAACTCAGCTCGGTTGTCAGAAAAACCAATGATATCCATAAACTTTTCTTTATCTGTGATATTATTCAAATAACCTTCTAGGTTAGTTGCTGGCATTGACTTAATTATTTCTCCTGCACGAAGTCTTTCTTGATTTTGAAGGAATCTAAAATATTCTCTAATTTGCACATCAGTTGCATTGGCAATATAGGTAACAGGTATATTATATGCATTAATATTTCCTTGAATAATCGAAGGTAAATCATCAAATTTTAATCTAATAATTCCTCTACTTTCTAATTTTTTCTTTAATTTTTCTAATTTCGGATCTTGAAAATCTTCGCCTAAATAAGCAATAATCAATTCAACTATTTTTCTTGACCACTCACTTCTAATTGTATACTCATTGGAAACAAAATTTTTAATAGTAGTTAATCTTTGTTGTCCATCAACCACTTCTGTTTTTGCCCCTTTTGAATTTGGAGTATTTAAACTTCTAACACTAATACTTCCTGTAGGATATTGCTTAATTACGCTGTATATTAGCTTATCCTTAAAATCCGTTTTCCAAATAAACCCTCTTTGATAATCTGGTTGTAAATCTAAGCCCCCAAATTGCATTGTATTAATATCATTTAAAATATTTAACACCGGCATAGAGGCATTACTAAAATTCATCCTTTCATCCATACGATGGACCTCCTTTTTATTGAATTCATCTATATTATACACCAACAATTAAGCATGTCAATACATTCTAATAAATATTTTTCATTTTTTGACATTTTTCTTTAGAATCTACTTATATTATTAAAAATTAACAAAAAAAAACAGCACTTATAGAAAAATTTAAGTGCTGTTCGTTACATAATTATAATTGTAAGCTAATAATAGCTTTAATTTAATATACTATGAAAAATTCCATATAATATGGAGCTGGTGGGCAGGATCGAACTGCCGACCTACGCGTTACGAGTGCGTTGCTCTACCGACTGAGCTACACCAGCGCCTGTTATCTTATCCTAGAATTCAGCAGATCCTGTTGTTCTTGGGAATGGGATAACGTCTCTGATGTTTTGCATGCTTGTTAAGTACATGATTAATCTTTCGAAACCTAATCCGAAACCAGAGTGCTTAACGCCACCGTACTTACGAAGATCTAGATACCACCAATAATCTTCTTCTCTTAGATTTAATTCTTTCATTCTTTGTGTTAATAAATCGATTCTTTCTTCTCTTTGAGAACCACCACAAATTTCTCCAACACCTGGAACTAATAAGTCAACAGCAGCAACTGTCTTTCCATCATCGTTTTGTCTCATATAGAATGCCTTGATTTCCTTTGGATAATCAAAAACAAATGTTGGCTTCTTAAAGATTTGCTCTGTTAAATATCTTTCATGTTCTGTTTGCAAATCAGCCCCCCAGAATACTGGATATTGGAATTGATCCTTATGCTTTTCTAGAAGTTCAATAGCTTCTGTGTATGAAACCTTAGCAAAGTCAGACTCAACAATATGATTCAATCTTTCAATTAAGTCCTTGTTTGGATCTACGAAATCATTGAAGAATTTAATTTCTTCTGAGCACTTTTCAAGAACGTCCTTAATAACGTACTTAATCATATCTCTTTCGATATCCATATCACCATTTAAATCTGTGAATGCCATTTCTGGTTCAATCATCCAGAATTCAGCTGCGTGTCTATTTGTATAACTTCTTTCAGCTCTAAATGTAGGTCCAAATGTATAAACATTTCTAAATGCTAAAGCATAGCACTCTGCAGATAATTGACCTGAAACTGTAAGGTTTGCTCTCTTTTGGAAGAAGTCTTCTGCGAAATCAACTTTTCCATCTTCAGTTAACTTAATCTTGTCTAAATTATCTAAATCTAGAGTTGTTACTCTAAACATATCACCTGCACCTTCACAATCTGATCCAGTGATTAATGGAGTATTAACATAAATGAAATTTCTTGAAGCAAAGAATGAGTGAATAGCTTGAGCAGCTACTGATCTAACTCTAAATACAGCTTGAAATGTATTTGTTCTTGGTCTTAAGTGAGCAATTTCTCTTAAGAATTCAAGAGAGTGTCTCTTTTTTTGTAATGGATAATCAGGAGTTGATGTAGCTTCTACTTCAATTTCTGTTCCATGAATTTCAAATGGTTGCTTCATTTCTGGAGTAACAACAACTTCACCAACAACTCTTAAACCAGCACCAACGTTTTGAGAAACTACTGTCTTGTAATTTGCATAAGTAGCATCAAGAACGATTTGCGTTGTTTTAAAGCATGAACCATCATGTAGTTCAATGAATGCGAAGTTCTTAGAATCTCTAATTGTTCTAACCCAACCTTCAACTTCTACTGTTTGTCCAGATAACTCGTTGTATCTTTTTTGTAATTCTTTTAATGTTAATTTTTCCATAAACGACCTTCTATAAAAATAAAATCTTTAATATTATATAACCAAGCGCGTGAATATTGCAAGATTTTTCAATTTAGGCCTTTTGATTAATCAAAAAGTAAAATTTTACACTACTTGTCACACTTTTTAGCCAATACCCGAAAATACCAGCATTTTCCGCCAGTCACACCATGTCACACTTTTGTTTGCTATGTAAAATCTACCCAAATATTATTGAAACATTTACTATAACAAATTATAATAATAATGAACCTTATGGGTGCACATGTACCCCCAATCATTTATAGGGACATAGAAGTTGAGATGCAGCTGGCGCGCCCTAATTTATTAGGGATTACAAAAACATTTCACAGTGGACCCACCCTGCAACATACCGCGGGTTTAGATAGTCACCTGTAAGGGGTTTAAGAAATTTTAGGAACTGATTGAATCAGTTCCTTTTCTTTTTATTTAAAAAGAAAGCACCAGCTTTTGCTGATGCTTTCCGTATGCACTATTTATGCATTAGTAGCTTCTAATTGTATCAATTGGTTTCTTTCTTGCAATGCTAAATACTGGAATTGCAGAAGAAATTGCAGCAACACCTGTAGATAACAAGAACATTACTATGAATTGTCTAATACCGAAATTCAAGAATGTTAATGTTAAATTATATTCTGTTCTTAACTTGTTATTAATTACCATTACTACGGCAAATGCTGTAACAACAGACAATGCGTAGTTTATTAAAGCAATAATCATTGATTCATTTAAGAAGATACCAAATACGTCAAGCGATGTAGCACCTACCGCACGTAAGATACCAATTTCACGCTTCTTATATGAAATAGAAGTTGCAATATAGTTCATTAATAACAATCCAGCAAATACTGCAAGACCAATACCTACATATAAGAATATATCTGACATAGTCTCAAGTACTTCATTAACCATATCTAAAAGATATGTTGGACCAGATCTAATTCTAAATTTAGTATGTACTGTGCCAGATTTTGATTCATTATCATATCCCCACTTAACAATACTCTTTAACTTGCTCTTTTCTACCATCTTACCAAGAGCTTCGACGTATTTTCCACCTGCCGCTACGGACATATCATCATACATTGAATCATCAACAACGCACGCCTCAATATCACCTGAATAATAATCCTTTGTGCTAGGAATAGAAGGAGACAAGAAGAATCCTGCTACAGTAATCGTTCTATTTTCACTATTTCTATAAGCTGAATTATAGTAGTAACTTGTATAAGTTTCAGGAATTACATTGTAATCAATTTCTGTTACTTGGTCGATTATCGGAGAAAGTTTCTTATTTATTAAATACTTCTTTATTTGAGTATATGATGTTAAAGATGTATCTTCTTCCAAACGCATCCAAATAGGGAATATAGATTTATCTTCTGAACCATATTTATCTCGAAGGTATGCAACGTAATTTTGAAGATTCCATTTCTTATCATAATCTGTTGTTGGATTATAAGCCTCATCTTCATATGGTTCCCATACATATTGACTACCATCCCATGTATAACTACCCCATGCAAAATCTCCATTTGTTATTGCATCATCGACTTTAGTTAATAAATAATCATAATACTCATCTGAAACAGTAGAAGAAAGATCTTTTTCTAATATCCAAGATGGAGCTCCATTTGCCTGCATTTGTGAATAGTCATAACCAGATAATATATAATAATACTCACGGACGCTTTCATAATACTTATAGAAATCAATTAAAACACTATTTTTTTCTAGTTTGTCCCCTGATGAGAACATTTTATACTTTATGTTGTTATCTTTTAATTCTTGAAGTTTGAAAGCATATGAGAAATCATGTCTATCACTTACTACATTATTGCCAGAATTAATATCAAAACTTATATTATCTCCAAAACTAATTCCAACATTTAATCCTGAAGAATTAGAAATATTATCAATAAAGCCTGGTTTTACAAATACTTGACCATGAAATCCGCCGCCAACGGTTGCGTCATATTCTTGTTGCAAAATATAACTTGTAATTGCATTAGCAGCAGAAGCAGAATTTGGATTTGTAAGGTCTATCTCTAAATCCTTAAAATGATCATAATTAAACTTTGTATCAACAATACCTACAACCTTATATTCTGCATTTCTTATTCTAATAATGATATTATTATCTAAGAATTTATCTATAGTTAATTTTTTCTTAGCAGCCTCAGCACCTTCACTAGCAGTAGGATCAATTATAGTTGAATTATCATATCTATAGCCATAATGCGCAAATGATTGATATACAAGTTCTGTAATGGCAATTTCTGTATAATCTTGAGGCATTCTTCCTTTTTTAATAGTAAAGCCCATATCAGTAACATCTTCAGAACTCATCTCTACAAACCCCTTTACCATTGGACCATATAAAGTGTTATTTGATGGAGATACACAATAATTAGATGATTCAATTAAAGAATTCCATCTCGTATCGGTATTAGAATAAACCCCTTTAAACTTCACACCTGTCTTTTTAGAAATCATTTCAATATCACTATCTGACATCTTTGTGTCGTCATAATACAAATAATCATTATTTTCTTGTTCTGCAGCTGTTTGTTTAATGAATGTTAAATTCGAAACCTCAGAATCTATTAAAGAATCTACAGTAGCTGTATATTTATTGTAGGCATTAATTGTATCTGCAAGTCCAAATAAGGCAAATGCGGCAAAAGATAACAATATGGCGATAAACAATCTAACTGGTTTTGCTTTTAAGCCAGAAGAACCGATTTTAAAGCTATCCTTAAATGGAAGCCTAGATTTAATTAATCTAAACTTTTGTCTCTTTGTATATACAATTTCACTCTCATCGGTATCTTTAAAGCACTCTTTATTGCCTGAATCATCAATTCTGGCAAATTTCTTTAAATCTCTATTAGTCATTTCATCTATAGAGATAATTGCATTTTCTTTCTTTAGATATTCATTAATCATCTTAACGTCTTCTGGTGTTAATTCATATCCTTTCGTAATAGAAATAATCTTATTATCTACAATAGAAATAGATTCATTCTTTTTATTAGATTCTGCAACATACTTCTCAATATCTGAAATTACTTTACCATCTTTTAACTCGATAACTCTATCGCCATAGCTTTCAGCAAATTCTCTATCGTGTGATACAACAATAACTAATTTTGTTTTAGCTAATTGCTTTAAGGTATCAAACACTTGAATACCTGTTTTACTATCTAACGCGCCAGTTGGTTCATCGGCTAAGATAACCTCTGGATCTTTTACAAGAGCACGCGCAATAGCAACTCTTTGCTTTTGACCACCAGAAAGCTGCATTGGTTTACGCTTTGCGTAACCTTCTAGATCGACAGTTCTTAAAATCTCATTAATCTTTTCGTTAGTAGCTTTTTTGCCTTGCAATTCTAGAGCAAGTCCAATGTTTGCACCAACAGTAAATTCATTTAAGATATTATATTCTTGGAATATAAAGCCTAAGTAAGTATTTCTATAACTATCAAAATCTGCTTGAGAGAAATCTTTTGAAGACTTGTTCTTAATAATGATTTCTCCTGAATCAACCTTATCTAGTCCACCAATCATGTTTAAAAGAGTTGATTTACCACTTCCCGATTTACCCAAAATAAACACTAAACCTGTTTCAGGGAATCTAATAGACACGTCATCTAGAGCGTTTACCTTTACTCCCTTCTTTGGTGTGTATACCTTCTTTAGATTTCTAACCTCTATCAAATTAGGTACCTCCTATCATATATATGTATGTTTTCTATAGAGAAAAATTATCCTCGTCAGCAATAGCATCTCTGTATTTCTTATTAGGATTAATTACGGTTTGTTCATCTATGTAATACTTGAAACCTCTAATATGATAGAACTCTACCATATCGACAATTTGCATAGAGAACCAGGCAACTGCAAAACTAATAATTAATGCTACGCCAATTGTTACTATTGTGGCTAAAACTATAGCCATTACGGAGAAAATAAAAATCATAATGTATGCGCCAAATACTCTCCAGAAATTACCCTTCAAGTATTCAAAATTCTTAACAAAGGCATCTTTTGCAGACAATCCATCTACAGTCATAATTGGAATCCAATATAAGAACAATGCCCTTCTTAATGCCAATATTACAAGAGTTACAAATACTACTAAATATAATGCAAGTAGTAAATTCTTAATTGTTAAGAAGATTAATACATCCATTCCAACAATCGCTAAAAACATAAATAATGAAATTGGTGTATATCTTATAGAAAAACTAAAACTCTTTCTAATATTTGCAATATAGTTTGATGCAAATCCAAATCCTGAATTTGTTGACATAAAAGTCTTTATAATATCGCTTACTGTGTAATAAGCCATGTAATATAAAATCGCAGTAATAAATATAATGACAAATAACGCAACAAATGAAAAAACAATATTAATTGACCAATCGCCTAATGCATCATCTATTAAAGATACCTTTTCTATCATTGTGTTATAGTTCTCTTCTATATTCACACCAGTATAATATGAGTCTATATAATCAGAAATAGCTTCTTCTACCCCAATTTCATCAAATTGCTTAGCAAGACCATTCATAATAGGAACAATACAAGCTGTAAATAAAAGACTAAATAATAAAGCCAATATTAATAAGAATAATATCAATTTATATACGACTTTAAAATTGCTAAGCAATATACTAAATGTACTCTTAATCTTCATATTATAGACCCCACTTTGAGTTGCTTAATAAATCTTCTCTTTCGATATCATTTAAATCAAAGAATAAACAATACATATATGGAATAAAATACATAAAGTTGATTCCATAGAATATAAATGAAGTAACTAATTTAAAGATATATAAGATAACATGATCATAAACAACATCAAATCCAGAAACCACAAGAACTGGAATATATGTTATTACAAGAGGAAGAATTAAATCTAAATAAATAATCCCAGACTTATTACCAACCATTCTTGTACTTTCACTAATTGCTTTAAATAGGCCTTGACGTCTCATTGTCATCCCTGGAAGAGCACATGAAACCCATGCAAGCCCATAGAATGATCCTGCAATAAGAATTAATCCTGCAAGCAAAACTATCATAATTCTTAAAGCTGCAATATGAGTAACCTTAACTGCAAAGAATAAAACTATACTCATAGCAATTGCAAATAGTTCCATGAATAAAATCATTACTATACCTGCTCTTGCAGCTGCCCATAAATTTTCATTAGTTCTTTTAAACACACCCTTTATACCTGTATATAAAGGACGACCATATTTCATCTTATTTTGAATTTTTCCGATATATGAACCAAAAATAGTAAGAGTAATAACAATCAAAGCGAAATAAAATACAACATATTGCCAACTATTCCAACGAGAACCATCATTAATCCTAATGAAAATATCAAAGATATTATTCATATCCATTGTAGATATTTCCTTCATAATATAATCAAATGAACTTGTTGGATTAACGAATATTGTATATAAAACTGCTGGAATTAGAACGTGTAAAAACACAGAAACCCAGTTGTTCTTTACAAAAGTAAATGTCGATTTAACATATTTTGACATAATTTATCCCTCTATATACTTTTCGACATCATATGGGTCTTTTGCTCTATAAACAACATTTTTATTCTTTATAGCAGCATAATCGCCATAACCCCATAAGCAAAGAATACAATCGATGCCTACTTCTTCAGCGCCCTCCACGTCGAATCTAGTATCCCCTATCATTACGCAATCTTTTTTATCAACCTTTAATGATTCCATTAAATAGCGTATGGTTGCGGCCTTTGTCTCCCTTACATTGTAGCATAGACCGGAAACAAATTCCATATAGCCATAAAGTCCGAATCTCTTTAAAAGCATCTCCACTTCTTCTTGTTTCTTACAAGTAGCTGCACAAACCTTATAGCCTTTTTCATATAATGACTTAAAAGTTTCTTTTATACCATCAAATGGTGTTGTTGTAAGTACATAGCCTTTTTCGTTATAGACTTTTCTATATAATGCACATGCTTCATATGCTTTTTCCTTACTTCCAAGATATGATTCAAATGTTTCGTTTATAGGTGGACCGATGTATTTACGATATAAAGCTTCTTCAATAGAAATGCCATATGCAGCAAATACTTCTTTCATACCGGCGACTACACCATTATATGTGTCGCCGATAGTTCCATCAAAGTCGTAAATTAAATACTTGTACTTACCCATTTAATTACATGCTCTCAATTTGAGCCTTTAATTTTTCGTACTTTTCAGTATTAGCTTTTAACTTTTCTTGTTCTTTTTCAATTAAGTTCTTTGGAGCTTTTGCTACGAATCCTGGGTTATTTAACATACCTTGGCTTCTAGCAATTTCCTTCTTCATTACTTCTAATTCCCCTTGTAATCTTGCCTTTTCTTGAGCTAAATCTACAAGTTCTCCTAGAGGAATTACAACTTCTCCAAATGATCCAAATAATGAAATTACATTCTTATCTAAGTTGTCCTTATTTTCAATAAAGTTAACATCAGATACACCAGCAAGCTTTTGAATATAGATAACATTCTTTGCTTTAATTGTAGAATTCAATAAGTTAATAGCTACTTTCTTTGAAGGAGCAACATTTCTTTCTGCCTTCATATTTCTAATAGCAACGATTAAATCCTTAACTGATTCGAATTCTTTTCTTTCTCTTGTGTATGCATACTTCTTATTTACTACTGGCCAATCAGCAAGAACGATTGTACCCTTTGTTGTTGGAAGATTTTGATAAATCTCTTCTGTAACAAATGGAGTAAATGGATGCATTAACTTTAAGATGTTTTCAAGTACATAAACAAGTACAGATAAAGTATTTATCTTCTTGTCTTCATCTTCGCCATATAATGTTGTCTTAGATAGTTCAATGTACCAGTCGCAGAAATCACTCCAAATGAAATCATATAACTTAGCACTAGCCATACCAAGCTCGTACTTGTTTAGATTCTTTGTAACTTCGTTAATTGTTGTATTTAACTTAGATAAGATCCACTTATCTGAATTATTTAATACAAAATCACCCATCTTCTTAACTTTCTTTCCCTCAACGTTCATTAAAACGAATCTTGAAGCGTTCCAAATCTTGTTGATGAAGTTTCTAGCTGATTCTGTCTTTTCATCGATATATCTTGTATCGTTACCAGGAGCAATACCTTGTGTTAAAGAATATCTTAATGAGTCTGCACCATATTGATCGATAATTTGTAATGGATCAATACCATTTCCTAGAGACTTACTCATCTTTCTACCGAACTTATCTCTAACGATACCGTGGATTAAAACTTCTGGGAATGGAACTTCACCCATGTGTTCGATACCTGAGAAGATCATTCTTGCAACCCAGAAGAAGATAATATCATAAGCAGTAACTAATAATGAGTTTG
>DFIJ01000100.1 GCA_002372775.1 Christensenella sp. UBA3700 | reverse complement strand
AGCTACTGCTGAAGCAAGAGGATATACTGCATGGGATCCTACATCATCCGCTTTTATTAAAGACAACTGCTTATGTATTCCAACAGCATTCTGTTCTTATACAGGTGAAGCACTAGATAAGAAGACTCCACTTTTACGTTCTATGGCTGCTATCAATAAGCAAGCATTAAGAATTTTGAAATTATTCGGAGATGAATCAACATCAGTTAAAACAACTGTTGGTCCAGAACAAGAATATTTCTTAATAGATAAGAGCGTATATGAACAAAGAAAGGATTTAATCTATACAGGTCGTACATTATTTGGCGTTCCAGCTCCAAAGGGACAAGAAATGGATGACCACTACTTCGGTGTTATTAAGCCAAGAGTTCAAGCATTCATGAATGACTTAAATGAAGAATGCTGGAAGTTAGGAATCCTATCTAAGACAGAACATAACGAAGTTGCTCCAGCTCAACACGAGCTTGCTCCAATCTTCTCAACAACAAATATTGCTACAGACCACAACCAAATCTTAATGGAATTATTACAAAAGGTTGCAAAAAGACATGGTATGGTATGCTTACTACATGAAAAGCCATTCGATGGTGTAAATGGTTCAGGTAAACATAACAACTGGTCAATCTCAACAGATACAGCAAACTTATTAGAGCCAGGTGATACACCAGATGAAAATGCTAAATTCTTAATTTTCTTAACTGCTGTTATCAAGGCCGTTGATGAATATCAAGACTTATTAAGATTATCTGTTGCATCTGCTGGTAACGATCATAGATTAGGTGCTAACGAAGCTCCTCCAGCAATCGTATCAATGTTTATCGGTGATGAATTACAAGCAGTATTAGATTCAATCGAGTCAGGTGTTAAGTTTGCAGGAAGAAAGAAAGTACAAATGACAATCGGTGTTGACGTACTTCCTAAGTTCCCAAAAGATACTACAGATAGAAATAGAACATCACCATTCGCATTCACAGGTAATAAGTTCGAGTTCCGTATGGTTGGCTCTGCAGATTCAATCGCTTGTGCAAATATCATGATCAATACAGCTGTAGCTGAAGAATTAAGACAATTTGCAGATGAACTTGAAAAAGCATCAGATTTCAAAGCAGCTCTAAATGATTTAATCAAGAGAGTTATTAAGGAACATAAGAGAATTATCTTTAATGGTAACGGTTATGATGATGCATGGGTAGCTGAAGCAGAAAAGAGAGGACTTCTAAATCTAAAGACAACTCCAGAAGCTCTTGCTAAATATACAGAAGCTAAGAACTTAAAGATCTTTGAATTACATGAAGTATTCACAGAAGCTGAAGTTAAAGCTAGACAAGAAATCTTACTTGAGAATTATGCTAAGTTAATTAATATTGAAGCAATCACAATGATGCAAATGGCAAGAAAGTCAATTCTTCCAGCAGTTACATTATATTCAAAGGAACTTGCTGAAACAGTTATGACAAAGAAGAGTGCAGTTGCTGGTATCGATTGCTCATATGAAGAAGGTATCTTAAAGAAGATCGCTGCAAATAGCACAACAATGGTTCAAAAAGTTCTAGAACTTGAAGAAGCACAAAAGAAAGCTTATGCAACAGAAGGTGAAATGGCAAAGGCACTAGCTTATAAGGATAATGTAATTCCTTTAATGGCTGAAGTAAGAAAGTGCTCAGATACAATGGAAAAGATCGTATCAAAGAAGTTCTGGCCATTCCCAACATACGGAGATATCTTATTCTCAGTAAAATAATATAGATAAATAATAATAAGTAGAACGCAAAGACTGCGAGACTTGGAAAAATCTAAGTCTCGCTTTTTTTATTCAATGAAAACAATTTTTATGATGGAGAAATATATATGGAAGAAGTGTTAAGTTCATTAGGACAAGTAATTTCGTCGTTAGACGGTGTATGGATTTTACTAGGTATTACTTTAGTATTCTTCATGCAAGCAGGTTTTGCTATGGTTGAAACAGGATTTACAAGAGCTAAGAACGCAGGAAATATCATTATGAAAAACTTAATGGATTTCTGTTTAGGTGCTATCGTGTTCTGGCTAGTTGGATACTCAATTATGACATCAAGCATTGTTAACCCATTTACTATGAAGGTTGCAGCAGTTGTGTCATTCGCAAATCCTACATACGCAGTTGGTGATTCTGTAGATATGTTACATTTCATGTTCTTCATGGTATTCTGTGCAACAGCAGCTACAATCGTTTCTGGTGCTATGGCAGAAAGAACAAGATTTATATCATATTGTGTATATAGTTTATTAATCAGTGCATTTATCTTCCCAGTTGCCGCTCACTGGATTTGGAACGGGGGCTTTTTAGCTCAATGGGGATTCCATGATTTCGCTGGTTCAACAGCTGTTCATATGGTTGGTGGTATCTGTGCTGTTATCGGTGCCATTATGGTTGGACCAAGAATTGGTAAATATAAGAAATTAGAAAACGGTGGTTTAGAATCTAAGGCTATTCCAGGTCACTCATTAACATTAGGTGCTCTTGGTGTATTCATCCTATTCTATGGATGGTATGGATTCAACGGTGCTTCTGAATATGCTATCTATGGCACAGAAACATTAGCTAACGTGTCTTCAGTATTTGTTACAACAACAGTTGCTGCAGCTACAGCTACTACAGCCGTAATGATCATCACATGGATTAGATATAAAAAGCCAGATGTTTCAATGACTCTAAACGGTACACTTGCAGGTCTTGTTGCTATCACAGCAGGTTGCGATACAGTATCAGTATTCGGTTCATTTGCTATCGGTTTAATCTCAGCATTCGTTGTAGTATTCGGTATCGAATTCCTAGATCACAAGTTACATATCGATGACCCAGTAGGTGCTGTTGGTGTTCACTGTATGTGCGGTATCGTAGGTACAATTTTAACAGGTGTATTCGGTTATAACGGTATTTATGGTGCAATTACAGGCATGGTATCAGCAGGAGAAGGATTCAAATACTTCGGTATCCAAATCGCTGGTGTTGCAATTACAGCAATCTTTACAGCAATCTGCATTACAATTATCTTCTATTGCTTAAAGCGTACACTTGGTCTTCGTGTATCTAAGGAAGAAGAAATCCTTGGTCTAGATGTTACAGAACATGGCCTTGTAAGTTCTTATGCAGACTTCATGCCAATCGTTACTGGTGAAACTCTAACAGGTGCTAGCACAACAAAAGCAGAAGTATTCAGTGTAGAAAAAGGATTAACAGAAGAAGAAGCGGTTCCAGTCGTTAAGAAATCTAAGGTTATCTCAAAGAATGGTCCAAAGATGAGCAAGGTAGATATCTTAGCTAACCCATCAAAGTTCGAAGCATTAAAAGCTGCTATGGACAAGCTTGGTATCACAGGTATGACAGTAACAAACGTTACAGGTTGTGGTGTACAACATGGTAACCCAGCTGGATACTACAGAGGTGTTAAGGTAGACAGTGCTTTACTTCCAAAAATCAAGATGGAAATCGTAGTTACTAAAGTACCAGTAGAGGATGTAATAAAGTCAGCAAGAGAAGCTTTATATACAGGTAACTATGGCGATGGTAAGATCTTCGTATACGATGTAGAAAGTGTTTATAAGATTAGAACTGGTGAAGTTGACTATGATGCTTTACAAGATAAGCTAATCGAACAAGCAGAATAAAAATTATAGAGAGAATAATAGGTTAAAAAGGAGAGAGATTTATGTGTTCAATTATGGGTATTGAGGGATATGACATCCCACTAGAGCAATTTAAAATGGGTTTTGATAAGACAATATCAAGAGGCCCAGATATGTCAAAAATTATAGATACAGGTGATGGCTATCTTGGATTCCATAGACTAGCCATCATGGGATTGCATGAAGAAGGAATGCAACCTATGAGCCTTCATAATAGATTAGTTGTTTGCAATGGTGAAATTTATGGATTTAGAACTATTAAGGAAGAGCTATCTAAAGAGTATAAATTCATAAGTGAATCCGATTGCGAAATCCTTCTACCACTATATGAAAAGTATGGTGTTGAAATGTTTAAAAAACTAGATGCAGAATATGCACTAGTTATATATGACGGGGAAACTAAAGAGTATATTGCAGCTAGAGATCCTATCGGAATTAGACCTTTATTTTACGGTTATACAGAATCTGGGAAAATAGCATTTGCTTCAGAAGCAAAGAACCTTATGGGACTTGTTAAAGAAGTATTCCCATTCCCTCCAGGCTATTATTATAGAAAGGGTAAATTTGTATGTTATAGAGACATAACAGAAGTAAAAGAAGTCGTTTATGATGATATAGAAACAGTTTGTAAAAACATTAGAGAAAAATTAGTTAAAGGTGTGGAAAAGAGATTGGATGCTGATGCTCCACTTGGATTCTTACTATCCGGCGGTTTAGATAGTTCTCTAGTATGTGCAATATCAAGCAAGATTTTAAATAAGAAAATTAAGACATTTGCTATTGGTATGAGCGAAGACGCAATCGATCTTAAATATGCAAAGCAAGTGGCAGACTTTATTGGTTCAGAACACCATGAAGTAATCATTACAAAAGAAGACGTATTATCTTCACTAGAAGAAGTAATTAAGATTTTAGGTACATTCGATATTACAACTATTCGTGCAAGTATGGGTATGTATCTTCTATGTAAAGCTATTCATGAAACAACAGATATTAGAGTTCTATTAACTGGTGAAATCTCAGATGAATTATTTGGATATAAATATACTGACTTTGCACCAAATGCTAAAGAATTCCAAGAAGAATCAGTAAAGAGAATTAGAGAATTATATATGTACGATGTATTACGTGCAGATAGATGTATAAGTGTAAACTCACTAGAGGCAAGAGTTCCATTTGGTGATTTAGATTTCGTATCTTACGTAATGAGCATCGATCCTGAAAAGAAAATGAACAAATACAACATGGGTAAATATTTATTACGTCATGCATTTGAGGGATTAAATTGTTTACCTGAAAGTATCTTGTTTAGAGATAAAGCAGCTTTTTCGGATGCTGTTGGACACTCACTTGTAAACTACTTGAAAGCTTATGCTGAAGAGTATTATACAGACGAAGAATATAATGAAAAAATACAAAAGTACTCTCATGCTAGACCATTCACAAAAGAGTCTCTATTGTATAGAGAAATCTTTGAGAAATACTACGCTGGCCAAGGCCAAATGATCGTAGATTTCTGGATGCCTAACAAGTCTTGGGAAGGATGTAATGTTAACGACCCTTCTGCAAGAGTACTATCTAACTATGGCAATAGTGGAAAATAATTGATTTACTACTATTATTCTCTTCTTTTTTGGCACCATGCTCTCTCCTATGAATGGTGCCAATTTTTATGCAAATTATGTCAATTTTGATATTTTGTGTTAATTATTGTATAATTAATGCGGGTTGAGTTATGGGAAATAGGGCTAAATTTCTTTTCACATTAGTATCAGTTATAGTTCTATTTAGCGTATGCATGTTTGCATGCGATAATTGTGATGACAAAAAAAGTGCCGAGCAATACGACACTGATAAGTTTGTTAATTGTACAGAATCCGAACAAGCCTTCGTAGATTATATTAAGAAAATAGACGAGTTAGAAAAATTATCAGAAAGTTATAAAAAAGACAATAAAGCTCAACTTCGTGTTGCCAATTACATAAGATCAGTTAGATATGATGATGGTAACTGGAATATTGCAGCAGGTGCGGTAGATACAGAATTTGCATCTTATGTTAAGAACACTAAACCAGAACTTGAAGTTTTAAGAACTACAGAAGAAATTACAATTAATGATAATGTCAAAATTGACCTTATTCATTTATGGGTAGCTATTGCTTGTATGCTATATACAAATAATGATATGGCTTATGCTACGCTAACTGGATGGGGTGGTGATACATGTCAGTTTGCTGCAGCGTATAAGGCATCTACAGCAGAAACAGATGAGGAGATTGCTCCAATAATTGAATCATATTTTGGATGGGCAGATTTCTATGCAGATGTTGATGCTGTTAATATCTATGCTCACTACAAGACTGTATCTAATCATAGGATTACAAGTGCAATGGTAAGATACTATTTAATGGTGTTTGACCATGGTGAAGAAAACAGCAATGCAATGAAGACAAGAAAGATTTTATATCTATCTAATGCTTTTGGCCTTATCCAAAGCGAAAATGAGCCTATTAGTGCTGAGAGAAAAGCTCAATTGATTGAATTTATGTATCAAAGCATTAAGCAAAATGGATTCTTAATTATTTGGGGATATGGCAACGGCTTAAGTGTTATGGATGATGTTGAATTCATTAAATACGGAATTGAGCACGCTGTTCTAGATAGAATCTTGCTCTAAAAAATAAATCAACATTCGATAAAAATCTATGAAAGATTTAGAGTTATTCTAATTCTTTCATTTTTTTTACATATATAATCATTGCGCGTATGTGCGCGTACGTTTTATAATTTATATAATAATATTTATTTTCAAGAGGTGTGAAATGAATCGTACAGAACAAGACGTTTTAGATTTTATTCAAGAAAACGACGTTAAATTCGTTAAGCTTGCTTTTTGTGACGCTCTGGGCAACTTAAAGAATGTTTCAATTTTTGCTGATCAATTAGAAAGTATCTTTGAAAAAGGTATGCCAATTGAAGAAGAAGCATTTGATGGTATTGCAAGTTATGAAAGAGGAGATATTAGATTATATCCAGATCCATCAACTTTGCATGTTCTACCATGGAGACCACAACATGGCTCTGTTGTTAGAATGTATTGCCATTTAATGCATGCTGATGGCACTATCGCAGAATGCGATGGAAGAGTTCTTTTAAAGAATGCTCAAGATAGATTATCTAAATTAGGTTATTCTTGCATAATCGGTTCAGATTGCGATTTCTATTTGTTTGAACAAGATGAAAAAGGAAAGCCAACTAATATTCCATTTGATAACGCAGGTTATCTAGATGCTGCACCTTTAGATAAAGGTGAGAATATTAGAAGAGAGATTTGTTTCAATCTTGAAAGTTTTGGTATCAAGCCAAGTTCTTCACACCATGAAAAAGGTCCTGGCCAAAACGAAATTAAATTCAACTATAACGATGCATTACTTGCAGCTGATGATTTAATTACATTTAAATCAACAGTTAAATCTATTGCTGCTATTAATGGTTTATACGCTTCATTCTTACCAAAGCCTTTAGATAATGAAGAAGGTAGCGCTCTAAGAGTTAACGTTCAATTAAAGAAGAACGGAGAAAAGTTAGATGTTAATTCTAAAGAAGTTAAGAGTTTCCTTGCAGGTATTCTAAATAGAATTGCAGAAATCACCTTATTCTTAAATCCAACTCCAAACTCATATGATAGATTTAACTACGCTACAGCACCTAAGTATATTGGATGGGCTACATCTAAGTTCCACCAAGTAATTAAGGTTAGTGCTCATAAGGCAACAATTAATTCTGCAGACCCTGCATGTAATCCATATGTTGCTTATGCATTGCTTCTATTTGCTGGTGCTGAAGGTCTTGAAAAGAATATGCAATTAACAGACCCTGTACCTGAAATTATTACAACAGCAAACGAAATGAATTATAAGGCTTTACCTCTAGATTTAGGCGAAGCTATTAAACTTGCGAAGAATAGTGAATTTGTTAAGATGTACATTCCATCAAAGCATTTAACTCAATATATTGAATATAAGGAAAATGAACTTGAAGACTATGGAATGGCAACAAGCAAAGAAAAATTCTTAAATGATAAATATTTCGGAAGAATCTAATAATAAATAAATGTCAGAAATTCTATTTGTTTCATCTACAGATATGCCACAAGAGCTTGCTCAAATGTTTAAAAGAGCAGGCTATGGTACTATTGACTGCGCTAAATCGGGCAATGAAGCACGTAGAAGATATGCTGCAAGAAATTATTCAGTAATTATTGTTAATACTCCACTTGTTGATGAGCTTGGAGATAGAGTAGCACTTGATTGCTTTAATTCAACATCAGCTAACGCTATTGTTATAGCAAAAAGTGAAATAGCTTCTTCTTTAGAAGAAAGACTTGAATACAATGGTGTTGTTGTATTTGCAAAGCCAGTATCAGCAAGAGCTATGTATAAGGTAGTTTCTTTATTTAGAGCCCAAGAAAAGAGAATGGCAATTTTATTGGATCAAAACCAAAAATTAAAAGATAAAGTTGAAGAAATAAAAGTAGTGAGTAGAGCAAAAATGCTTCTTATGGAAAAACTGAAAATGACTGAAGATGATGCTCATAGACACTTAGACAAGACAGCGAAAGATCAAAGAATTACTAAAAAAGAAGTGGCTGAAAATATTATAAACATGTATGTTTAAACTAAAGGCAGAGCAATCTGCCTTTTTATATTTTGCCTTATATTTACACTAATATATTTACGTGTTATACTCAAAATATGGAACAAATTACGATAAGGGTTTTTGCAAAAATCAATTTAAAACTAGATATTACTGGGACATTCGATGATGGCTATCATGCATTAAATATGGATATGGCATCCATTGATGTTTTTGATGTAATCAAAGCTTATAAAGCTTTAAAGAGTGAAGTTTATATGGATGGCGTTTTGCAAGATGAAAAAAATACAGCAACAAAAGCTGTTGAACTTTTAGAACTTGCTTATGGATATCCAATTAAAATCGAGATTGAAAAACATATTCCAATGAAGGCTGGTGTTGGTGGTTCATCTGCTGATGCTGCTGGCGTTTTCTATTGCTACAGTAAATTATATGGCGTAGATACATCACATATGACAAAGCTTGCACTTAGTGTTGGAAGCGATGTTGTATATATGATGAAAGGTGGCCCCGCAACTGTTAAAGGAAGAGGAGAGATAGTTCATCCTTCTGAATTCATTCCACTAACAATGGTTATTGCTCAAAAGTCTTATGGCGGTGAAACAGGTCAAGTTTATAAGAAGTTTGATGAAGTTGGACGTGTTGTTAATGACGTGATAGATTTAGGTAATGGAAAAGAATGCTTTAATGTTCTAGAAAAGCCGGCTGAGAGTATATGCGAAGATATTTTATATACTAAAAATGAGCTTGCTAAATATACAGATAAAGTGTTTATGACAGGCTCAGGTAGTGCAGTAATAGGAATCTTTAATAGCGAGGATGAAGCAAAGGCTTGTGTAGATAAACTTGATGGATATATCTTTAAAAAGGTAATAAAAACTCTTCCATATGGTATTAAAGAGATATAAAAATCTTTATATATACGCGCTAAAATAATTGAAGAATATATAATTAAGTGTTAGAATATAACCAAGTAGATAATTTATCGAGAGGATTTCAATGGATTTACCCGCGACAATTATAATAGAAACCATTCAAGATAGGGAGAATGTTCACCTCTCTAATTATTCTTTTAATTTCAAAAAAAATAAAAATTTATATATAAATAATATTGGAGGATACAATGAAACCATACTATGAGTCTGTTTTCAAGGTAAACCAAGATATGTCCAACATGGCTATCTTAGCTATGGCTGGTGCTCAAGACTTGGGTGAAAAAGTTGATTATTACATAACAAAATGGTACAACGAAGCTGCTGAAAAGAGTGGAGTTAAGACACACAAGGATACATTCCTTATTAAGAATTCTTGTCCAAGATTCACAACTGGTGATGGAAAAGGTTTAATTCTTGAATCAGTTAGGGGAAAAGATTTATATATCCTTTGCGATTGCGGTAACTATTCTATTACATACAATATGTTTGGAACACCAAATCGTATGTCTCCAGATGACCACTATGCTGATTTAAAGAGACTTATCGGTGCTATCGCTGGTAATGCAAAGAAGATCACAGTTGTTATGCCAAACTTATATGGTGGAAGACAACATAGAAGAAGCGCTAGAGAATCTCTAGATTGCTCACAAATGTTACATGAATTAAATAGTATGGGTGTTAGTGATGTTATCACTTTCGATGCTCATGATCCAAGAGTTCAAAATGCTGAACCATTAATGGGATTTGATAATTTCTATCCTACATACCAAATTTTAAAGGCTTTATTAAAGCACTTCCCAAATCTTGAAATGGATAAGGATCACTTCCTAGTAGTATCACCAGATGAAGGTGCTATGTCTAGAAATATCTTCTATGCTTCAGTTCTTGGAGTAGATTTAGGTATGTTCTACAAGAGACGTGATTATGCTCACATCGTTAATGGTCGTAACCCAATCGTTGCACATGAATACATCGGTAACGATGTTAAAGATATGACTATCTTCGTAGCAGATGATATCTTA
Source organism: Christensenella sp. UBA3700 (assembly GCA_002372775.1). GTDB lineage: Bacteria > Bacillota > Clostridia > Christensenellales > UBA3700 > UBA3700. The sequence goes on along the minus strand of DFIJ01000100.1, from coordinate 2,711 downwards.
GCTACAGGTGATAGTATGCTACACCTTTGTAAGGAATTAAAGGCAAGAGGCTGCGGTAAGATCTTCTTATGCTGTACTTATGCTTTATTCACAGAAGGTTTAGAGAAATTCCAAAAGGCTTATGACGAAGGTTTATTTACTGCCGTTCTAAGCACAAACCTAACATATTCTTACAAGGAAATGTTAGACAAGCCATGGTTTGTTCAAGCTGATATGTCTAAGTTCATCGCTTATATTATTTCTGCTTGTGACCAAGGTTTATCTTTATCTCCACTTCTAGATCCACATGATAAGATCGTTGAATTAGTTGAGAAATATAAAGAAAACAAGCCAGAGCAATTAGCACTAAATATTGAGGAGTAATAATATGAAAATTCAATGGCTAGGACATTCATGTTTTAAATTAACAGAATCTACTGGCACATCTATAGTAACTGATCCATATAATGATTATATTGGTTACAAAATGGAACCTACTGAGGCTAACGTTGTAACAATATCTCATTCACATAAGGATCATAATGCTCTTCAAAATGTTAAGGGCAACCCTACAGTCATTGATAGCATAGGATCTTGGGAAATAGGCGGCGTGTCTATTGCTACAATCTTAAGCTCTCATGACGATGCAAGAGGTGCTCTAAGAGGTGAAAACCATATATATACATATAGAATGGATGGTATTGATGTTTGCCATATGGGCGACATTGGTGAAGAACTTTCTGTAGAAGTTTGTGAATCAATCGGTTCTGTAAACATCTTATTTATTCCAGTTGGTGGTATATATACAATCGATGCTGAAAAAGCAAAAGAATATGTAGACTTCTTAATGCCAGATGTAGTAATACCAATGCATTATAAGACACCAAGCTGCAAGTTCGATATCGATACTGTAGACTCTTTCTTAGATCTATTCGATGAAGAACAAATAGTTTATGTTAGCGGCGAAGAAGCTGAATTCGACAGAGAAATGTTCGATGGCGATAATACAAAAGTTTACGTATTCAAAGACGAAAAATTCTAATTTTAAAATCCTAGAGGGTGTTTTTTAGCACCCTCTATAAATTCCAAATACATTACATAACAATTTATATTACTCAAAAAAAATAAATAATAAGAGGACTACGAATGTTTAAAAGAGAAGATTTAGAAAAACTAACTCTAGCTCAACTAAAGATGATTGCCGAAACAGAAGGCATTACTGCAAAGAAAAAAGATGAATTAATCGATGCATTAATTGAAGTTGACGCTAAGAAGGAGAGTGCAGAAAAGGAAGCAAAAGAAACTGTATCTCAAGAAACACCAGTTATTGAAGAGAAAGTGGCTGAAACTAATGCTTCTACTGAAGAAAAGCAAGAGCAAAAAAAAGAAGAGAAGAAGGAAGAACACAAAGTAAAGAAGGTTTCTAAAAAACAAAAAGAGGAGATAAAACAGGAAGAAGTTGCTCCTAAAGAAGAAACAAAGGAAGAAGAAAAGCCAGTTGAAAATCAAGAACCTGCAATTGAAACAGAAGTTAAGAGCGGTGTTCTAGATATTCTTCAAGAAGGCTATGGTTTCCTTCGTGCTGAGAACTGTGAATATGGTGTAAAAGATGCATACATATCTGCAAAATTAATTAGAAGCCTAGGATTAAGAGTTGGTGACTTTGTTGTTGCTACTGCCAAGAAGAACAACGAAAATAAGCCAGCAGCTGTTATATCTGTAGAGAAGGTTAATGGCCTTCCTGTAGAAAAGGCAAGACAAAGAGTTAACTTTGATTCACTTGTTCCAATCTTCCCAGATCATAGATTAACACTTGAAACTGTAGCTGGTTCAGATACAGCTATAAGATGTATAGACCTTATCGCTCCAATTGGTAAGGGCCAAAGAGCTATGATTGTATCTCCACCTAAAGCTGGTAAGACAACTCTATTAAAGAAGATTGCTAATGCCATTAGCATTAACTATCCAGAAGTTGAATTATATGTTCTTTTGATCGATGAAAGACCAGAAGAAGTAACAGATATGCAAAGAAGCATTAAAGGCGAAGTCGTTTATTCAACATTCGATGAGACTCCAGAACACCATACAAAGGCTGCAGAACTTTTAATCGAAAGAGCAAAAAGAAGTGTAGAACTTGGAAGAGATGTTGTAATTATCATGGACTCATTAACAAGACTTGCTCGTGCATATAACCTAACGGTTCCTCCAACAGGAAGAACATTATCTGGTGGTATGGATCCAGGTGCATTACACCCACCAAAGAAATTCTTTGGTAGCGCAAGAAATATTGAAAATGGTGGTAGCTTAACAATTATCGCAACAGCGCTTGTTGATACAGGTAGTAGAATGGATGATGTAATCTACGAAGAATTCAAGGGTACTGGTAATATGGAAATCCACCTAGATAGAAAGTTAAGTGAAAAGAGAATCTTCCCAGCTATTGATTTGAACAAATCAAGCACAAGAAGAGAAGACTTACTTCTTTCTCAAAAAGAACTTACAGGTGCATTTGCTGTTAGAAAGATGTTATCTAGTGGTGAATCTGATGCTGCTACAGAACAATTACTAAATATGCTATATGCAACAAAGACTAACCAAGACTTTATTGATAAGATTCTAAGAATGACAGAAGCTTGGGAAAAGAATGGCTTTACATTTAGAAAGCCAGTTTAATAATTAAACATTCGATAAAAAATATTGCCCCTAGAATGATATGCACCCCAAATGTTGGA
>DFIJ01000055.1 GCA_002372775.1 Christensenella sp. UBA3700 | reverse complement strand
GGTTCTTATGATAGTGCAAGTGTTGGAACAGATAAGACAATTGAGTACAAGTCAAATGTTAAGTCAGTAAAGGCTATTGAAACATCAAATGGTGTTTATTCATTCATCTCATATAGACTTGTAGAATTAACAAGTGTTGAAAGAAACAACGTTACGGTTGTTATCCCAACATATAGACTATACTTCATCCCATATGGTAGTGGTAATAGTGCTACAAGATTTACAAGCAACACAACAATCTCTAATAGTAGTGATTACGCTGAAGCTTACCACTTATTAATGACAGATGAGGTATACAACGACTTAATGACTAAAGCAAATGCTGAAACTCCAACAGTATATCTAGAATATGCTGATGGCGTAACAACAAATGTTATTACAAGCGTTAATGTATATGATTTAATATTCACATATACAAAGGGTAACGATAACCAAATTACATATACAAGCAATGGTGCAATTTACTACAATACAACATTGTACAATGTACCAGTTAGCCGTGCTGCAGCAATAACAAAGAGCATTAACTACAACTACTTAGTATTTAACAGTGTAGATACTGAATATACAGAATTCGAAGGATTAAGCATTGTAGCATCTTCTGCAACTCCAGTAATGTTAACAGCAACAGATGAAGGTGTAATTACAGGAAGAGAAATTAGCGGTTACTATTCAGGCAACTTGAATCAATCATATAACGCTACAGAACTTGTTGCTCCAGAAGTAAGCTTAAATAACACTCTAAGCAATGCAGATAAAGCTTTACTTCCTCATACAATGACAAATGCACAAATTACAGTATTCGAAACAGAAATGGCAAGCATCTCTGTAGAAGGAAGCTTAAGTGGTGCTACAGGATTAACATATAACTCAACAACAGGTAAGTACACAGCAACTAACAAGCAATTTGCTCATATTATAATACCTGCAAGACAAATCGTTCCAGTTGGAACAGAAGCTAACAATTATATTGAGAGCAACTATATTGTAAATGTTGCTGCAAGTAGCATTAACGACAATACAACATTAGTATTAAGATGGTTCACATACAACAGCACATTAAATGCTTATGAAATCAATACATTTGCTGATTTATTAGCAATTGGCTTAAGCGAAAATGATAACGAATATGCTACTCTAGATTATGTAATTACAAGAACATTAAATGGTAGAGGTCAAGTTGTTGAATCTATGAACTGGAGAGCAAATAATGCAGATGTTCCATTCTCAGGTACTATCGATGGTCAAAACAATATCATTAGAAACTTCGTACTTGTTGGAACTACATCTACAGGCTTATTCAAGTCGATTAGCGCTAGTGCAGAAATCAGCAACATCAAGATTCTAAATGTAATGGCATTAATCGATGGTCAAAATACATCAGTTGTATCTATAATCTCTACAAGTAACTTAGGTGATATTGATAACATTACAATTGAAGGTGAAGTTGTATCTGAAGCTGCATTTACATTAGATGCTGTAGCAAATGGCGGAAATGTAACAAATGCTCTTGTAGTATTACAAGGTAACTCAATTACAGAAGAAAATGCTACAGTTGCTGAAGAGTTAGGTGCTACAAATAACATTACAGTTATCTTCAGAGAGTATGGATACAAGTTCACAATTAATGATGACTTATCTAGCATCTTGACAGTATATGTAAATGGAACTCCAAATAGTGGTTACACAGGAGTTACAGCAAGTGCAGAAGCTGTTATTAAGCAAGGTATTGCAAATGCTCCTATTTCAGTAAATGCACAAAACAAAGTAACAGTTAGAAACTTCAGAGAATACTGGGCTTGGATCAACATCTGTCCATTCTTTGATAACGCATCATTAGATGGATCATATATCGGTAAGGGATTTGAAGAGGCTTAATTAATATGAATACTAAAAGTGAAGTACTAAAAATTTTAGAAGAAAACAAAGGAAAAGCTATATCTGGTGCAGATATAGCTAATTCCTTACATTTAACAAGAACAAGTATTTGGAAAGCCATTAATGAACTTAAAGAAGAAGGGTATAAAATTGATTCTTCTACAAAGAAAGGTTATGTATTCTCAGGAGATAATAATAAATTATCTGGCGAAGGCATTTTAGCCTATTTAGGCAAAGATTTAGGTGATATTAAAGTTCTTTACAAAGATAGAGTAGAATCAACAAATAAAGACCTACTTGAGCTTGCTGCAAGTGGTGAAAAAGATATAGTTGTTGAGGCTGCTTCTTACCAATCTAGCGGTAGGGGTAGAATAGGTAGAAAATTTGAATCTCCAGAAGGTGGAATATACTTTAGTATATTACTTAACATGAGAGGAGTAGATTTTAATAGAATTACTATTATTACTCCAATGGCCGCAGTTGCTGTTGCTAGAGCTGTTGAAAAACTAACAAAAAAGAGTGTTGGAATTAAGTGGGTTAATGATGTATTTATAGATGGTAAAAAGATATGTGGAATATTAACTCAAGCATCTATAGATATAGAGACAAATTCTATCAATTCTGCTGTTGTTGGAATAGGTATAGATTTCCAATTAAAAGATAAAGATATCCCAAGTGAGTTAAAAGATATAATTGGAACAATTTATAGGGAAGATGAGACGCCTTTAATATCTCAAAATGAACTACTTGCAAATGTTGTTAATGAACTTGTTTATATGTACAAGGATTTAACTAATAAAGCGTTCTTAAGAGAATATATCTCACATAGTATTGTTCTTGGTAAAGAGATCTCTTTTGATTTAAATAATAATCATATGGAAGGTGTAGCTATAGATATTGATGATAATGCTGCACTAATTGTAAGACTTCAAAATGGAGAGGAAATAAAATTAAATAGCGGCGAAGTTTCTATTAAAATATCTAAATAGAATATTCATAAACATAATCGTCCATTACATATCCATTTCCGATATCGTTAACTTCATCTCTTATTCTTTTAAAGCCTAAATGTTCATAGGCTTTTATTGAATTATAGTTATATTTATTCACGTTTAATTCTAGGCGATTTAAGCCGTTTTTCTTGGCGATATCTATAATTAATCCAAGAATGTCTTTTGAGCGTCCCTGGCCTCTAAAATCCTTTTGCAGATATAGTTTACTTATATATAAGTAATCTTGTTTTAAAATAAGTCCAACGAATCCTATAGGAGTATCCTTTTCAAGTACTAAAAAATAGATATAGCCATTCTCAAGTTGGCTAGTTATAGCATGAACAGATTGGAATCTATCTATCATATAAGTGTTTTGCTCGTGGCCAACTATTGGGTCATAATGCTCACGAATAATAGCAGTTGCTATTTTAGATAGAGTTTCAATATCGTTTTTGTTTTCTAGATAAATTTGTTTAAATGTCATAATTAGAATAACAGCCCCGATTTCTCGAGGCTGTATTAAATCAATTATTGAGCTTGAGTTGGAGTTACATTATATACTATTGATTCAGTATAGAAACCATTTGCTAATGCCTTAATTGTAATTGTTGGCACTGAATCAGTTGTAACAGTTAATGTATGTAATGTTGTGTTGTATACTACATCACCAACTGTAATTTCAAAAATAGAAGAACCTTCTATTTCATCAATAGTAATAGTTGTAATAACCTTTCCGTTCTCAACCGTATAAGCAGCATTCGCAATTGAACTAATAGATTGTGCAATTGTTTTTGTTGTCTTATATGAGGCTAATGCATCCTTAGAGTGGATGATTTGTGCTGAATTAGAATAAGCAGCAATCTTGATTGAATGATATCCAAGTTCTGAAACTTGAGTTGAGATATCTGCAACCCATCTTCCGTCAGCAGCTTCTGTTAGATCTGCAATTTTAAATGTTACTGTTTGGTTATCTACTTTAACAACAAAGTAATCTGCATAATTAACTTTATCGAAGTATAGATTTACTTTATCTCCTTCTGCTACAGGTTGAACATTAGATGGAGTTGTTAACTTTAGAGTATATTCATAAGAATAAGATACAGGCTCTGAAGCATCCATATAAGCTGTGCCATCAGTAATTTCTTCTAATGTATCGAAGTTGTAATCACCAAGAGCAAATACTTGAATCTTATATGTTGAAGCACCATGAGATGCTAAATATGATGTTAAATCATATGTTCCATCTGTTGTGTTGTTGAAGAATTCTCCGTTAATAAGAATCTTATATTCTTTAGCTTCATCAATCTTTGCTGTTGTTAAAATAAATGTACCATTTGTTTCGTTAACAATAAGGTCTTTTGGAGCAGATAATTTATCTAATCTAATAAATTTTTCACAATTCTTGATATATAAATCTTCTGTTGTGTCTGGCTTATAGATAGCAAGAAGCTTAACATCTTCATAATTAGAGCAGATGTTTTCAGCAAGCATAGCTACTTTCTTACCACCATTAATAGATTTAACAGTTCCATAAATTTGTGCTGTTGTTTCTTCAGATAACTTAATGTTGTTTAAGTTAGCCTTCTTATTAACTTGGATGTTATTTGTTCCAGTAAAATCTACATTGCTAGCTTCGATTGAATCAGCAATTGTAACTTTTGCACAGTTATTAAATGTTACAGTTGTGTTTTCGTCAGCGACAGTAATCTTTCCGTTAAGCTTAACGTTTTCAGATGTAATTGTAGCTGTAGATACAACACTCATACCATTTAAAGTTAAATTCTTTGTAGTAATGCTAGCAGAATTAGCAATTGTTACAGGAACAGCAAAATTAAATGAAGCATTTGCTGCTGTAACAACTAAATTGTCTACAACAAGAGTTCCTTTATTTGTATATTCGCCTTTCTTTCTTGTGCCAATTTCAATAGTATTATTACCGCTTGTAGATAATGTCAATGTCTTTTTAACAGTAAGTGTATGACCATTTAAGTCGATTGAACAATTTGAATTAGATAAATCAAGATTGTCTACTTCAATATCTTTCTTTAAGAAGAAATATTTTCCTTCTTCAGCAACGAAATCTTCTGCTGAAGCAACCATAATCTTATCCTTGTAATAGAAATAGCAAGGGAAGAATATAGCACTAAAGATTACTATAATTGCAGCAACTGCAATTGAAATAATCATAATCTTCTTCTTTTTATCCATTGGTTCCTTAACTTTAACAGTTCTATCTAAAACTGGAGCAGGAGTTGAGGCAACATCTTGTGTGTTGTCTATAACGATTTCTCCGCTTGAGTTAACTTCAAAAGAATTTGGTTTTTCTTCTTCAGTAGCAGCAGGAGTTTCTTCTTCTTTTTTCTCCTCTTCTACGGTTTCTTTTTCTTGAGCATCTGTTGTTTCTTCCTTAGTTTCTTCTACCTTTTCTTCGGCAGCATCAACGTTTTGCTCAACCTTTTCTTCTGTTTCTTGAGTAGTTTCGTTTTGGTCTAAGTCTTTCTTTTCTTCGTCCATAACTAAACCTCCTTTATAAATTTATTGATTAAATCTTCACATCTATCATAATAGATTCCGCTTAATTTAGCAGTTTCTTCATTATATGTATCAGCAACGCCTTCAACTTCCTTGTTTGATCTATATAAGATGTAAGGAATAGGATCGCTTACGTGAGTTCTTAACTTAATTGGTGTAGGGTGATCTGGAGCAACTAAAATGCTGTAATCAACTCCCATCTTATTTAATTCATCAACAATATACTTAACAACGATATGGTCGATTTGTTCAATAGAGAAGATTTTATGCTCTAAATCGCCTTGGTGTCCACATTCATCTGGAGCTTCCATATGAATATAAACATAATCATCGCCATTCTTTAG
>DFIJ01000044.1 GCA_002372775.1 Christensenella sp. UBA3700 | reverse complement strand
CGACAACGTAAATGGCTAATCACACCGACGAATTTAACGATTATGGTATAAAGAATCCGGATGGTATAAATATAAACTATACGGACTATCAAAGAGTGTCATCATTAAATGACATAGGGAATTTTATACAAGAACAATCATCTAGTGGTGTAAAAGAAACACAATTCATAAAAGAAACAACATCTTCAAGAGGCTCCGATTATATTTCAAATAAATCATTAGATTTAACAAGCACGATAGATGATATTCAAAATATACAATCACAAAGTGCAGCATCAACTAGCGGTGCAGTTTCTGCATCGACAGCAGCAGCCACAACAACTACGGCTGCTGCAACATCAACAGCAGCGGCTACTATGTCTTTAGGTGCTGTATCAGTTGGTGGAGCTATTGCATCAGCAGTGGCTACAATGGTGGTTGTTGCCGCAGTAGTCGTTAATTCATTTGCCCTTGTAGTTTCTTTCTTAAGTGCTACTTTTAATTCTTTAGCTTTTGAAGTCTCAATAGAGAATAACGAAGAGATGGAAGAATTTAGAGCAGTACTTTATGATGAAAACGAAAAGATTTGTAAAGAACTTACTATATCTGAATCTCAAATTGTAATATTTGATGATTTGGATGAAGGTAAACTATATACTTTTGTCGTATACGACAAAGATGAAATCATTAAATATAAGCAATCTTATTTAACTTCTACTCGAAAAGCGTACGAAGATGATATAAGTATTGAAATTGTTTCAAAGACTAAAAACAAATTAAGCTTTGCTTTATATGTGCCACAAGAAATCGCTAAGGATGTATATACAATCCGTGTTAGTGAAGTAGGTGGTAAGGAATTGTATGCTACCGATGATTCTTCTCCAGAAAAATTAGTAAACTTAAATATTTCTACAAATAATGATCTTATCATAAAAGTTTCTTTTGGTAATCGTAGCGTTTATCAATATAGAGTTGCAAAAACTATTACATATAATGAACCAACATTTGATTGGGATAATATTGTAGATGATAAAGTTATTGCTACATTCGTAGCAACACAAGATCCTTCAATTGTAAAGCAAATTGAAGTTCCAGTATCATACAGTGTTTACTTAGACCCAACTATAAAAGAAGATGGTGTTGAGAATATGTATGTAGATTTTGAGTTTGAAGGACAAATATATCAAGCCTCATCTTCTCGTGCTATTCCTGCAACAATTAAAGATTACGAACTTGAGAACTTCTACTGGGTAGATAAAGGTCTTGATGACCCTACGGTTACATTGAAGCTAAGAAACAAATTAGATGGTTCTCTATACTCTGAACAAATACCAGTGACAATATCTTCTGAAAGCACAATAGATATGACACATACGACAAATTATTCTGCGGTATTTGAGGTTAAGGATGTTAAATTCGAAGATACTCACGAAGTAGTATTAGATAATTATTCCGTTGGACTTGAAACAGATATAGATAGTATAAATTTTGCTACGGGCTATTGTACGGCTACAGCTTATATCAATTACATGTTTAATAATTCAGAAGTGCAAAAAGAAGAAACTATAGAGCAAGTAAGACTCGAGGTACTAGGCGATTGTATAAACCATTATTTTGAATTTAGAGGAGATTCTTTATTGCTAACTGATGAGCCTATAGATGGAGAATATGCAATTGGAGATAATTATTATAGATTGATTTCAAGATCTGATGATGAAGCTCAAGAGTGGATTTTCTCTAAGTATTATGATAATGGTTCTACAAGTTATACTATTCCAAATACTGTTTATGGACTTTCAGTTACTACAATAGGCTCAAATTCATTTACAGAAGCGGAAGGTTTAAAGACTTTAACAGTAGGTTCAAGCGTAACAGGTTTTGAAGAATATGCATTTGCAGACAGTAAAATGACTACAATTACATTTACTAATTCATTAACAGAAATAGTAGAAGGTATGTTTAGCTATGCAAAAGTATCTGCATCTCAAATATTAACTAATGCGCCTAATCTTTTGAGCATTGGAGATTGTGCTTTTGAAGGAGCAACAGATAGTGTAATTACAATTCCAAGCACTGTAACAACAATTGGCCTAGGTGCATTTGGTAAGATGGATAATTTAACTACGATTAATACACATATTATTGGTGGTGATTCTTCTAAGATGTCATCTAACGATGCATATGAAGAAAATTACTTTGCGTATATATTCACACAAGAAGATGCAAGCAATTGGTCTTCTGGTGAAAGGTGTATGGCAACATGGGTTGATCCTTTAGATTCTTCAAATACAACAACATATTACACAGCACAGGCATTAACCATTAATTACTCTGGAAGTGTTGTACCTGTATTAGGTTTTTCTAATACAAGTGCTATACAAGTGGTTCGTTTAAATAATGTAGTAACTATAAAAGACAAAGCATTCTATGATACAAAATCCTCAGGCGAATTTAGTTTAATTATCGCCAACACCGTAACAACAATTGGAGACGATGCCTTTGCGTATTCATATCCAGACAATCCAAATCCATGTACAATCTCTATAGGAGATGGAACAGCTCCTTTAACAATAGGCTCTAGAGCATTTGCTAACAATAATGCAATAACATCTCTAACAATTCCAACAAGAACTATTAGAATGGGAGAGAATATGTTGGATGGATGTACAAGTCTTGCATCGCTTTCTACTCCATTTGTAGGATTAACTCAAACATCAACAGGTGTTAATGGAACGTTTGGTATATTCTTTGGAGAAAAGACAGGATCTAGTCCTTATGGTTGTAAAGATTTAACAATGAATGCAGATTCTGTTACTAGAAATTATCCGGAATCCTTAACAACTATAGAAATAACAGGAACAGAGATCCAAGACTCAGCATTTGCAGTACAATCTGGCACAAATAACACATTTACAACATTATCTATAAGAAATGCTACAACGATAGGGGCAAATGCATTTGAGAATTGTACAAATTTGCAAACAGTTTATGTTTATAGTGAATTGAGCGTTATAAAAGACTACGCATTTAACCAATGTGGGTCACTAGCATCATTTAGCATACAAGGCTATGATACTCTAGAAGATATTGGATATGCTGCATTCCAAAGTACAAATATAAAAACATTTGGTATTGGTGCAAACTTGAAGCACGTTGGTGCATATTCATTTAATATAAGCGGTAGTTTATCTGAATTTAATACTACAATGACGGCAGCTTCTCAATCTGTAGAGGAAAAGTGGTATTGTGTGAATAATCCAAACATCCTGATGACAATAGCGGAATTACGTCCAAGTTTCTTAAGTTATGCGTGTGATCAAGAATTAAAGAGAGAAGATTACGTAGGTTAATCTTTAAATAATAGGATAAGTTTATAAGGGCAGTTTTAAAACTGCTCTTTTTGTTTTAATATCGTTTACAAAATAATTACATTTTGTTAAAATTATGCTGGGAGAAAAGGAGTATGAATAGATTGTTACAATTAACGACATACGGAATAAAGAATATCGAAAAAGAGATTGTTATAGATTTTTCTAATTCAACAATTGAAAGAGGAATTAAGAAAGTAAATAACGTTAAAGGAATATTTGGCTATAATGGTGCAGGTAAAAGTGCGCTTATTACTGCTGTTGATTTTTATAAAAATATTGTTTGTGGCAGTAATTTCTTAATGCAGAATGAAACAAAAGAAAGATTGAGTAAGCTAATTAATTTCAAAACAAACGAGTTCTTTATTTCTATAGTATTTGAATATAGAAAAGATGTTGTTATGAAACATAGTATTAAACTATCTAAAAATGATATCTCCCATGATTATATTATCTCAGAAGAAGTATTATCTTTACTTGTAGGAAGAACGCTAAATGATAAATATAAAGAGTTGATAAGAAAAGAGAATAAGACAATTATTGCTGATGAACTAAGTGGTATTGAATATTTAAAGGCAAAAGAACTAGATTACAATTCGTTCATTCAAGTAATACTAAAAGAACTTTTGGATAAGAGCAATGGAGACAAGTTGAAGGTGTCTCAGATTGAGAATTACGCACTTGATTGCTTTTCTTTTGCTAGCAATATAGAGGTTGATTTACAAGTCTCAGATATGCATAACAATTATTTTATTAATAGAAATGCAATTAAAAAGCTTCTTGTAAATGACGATAATTCTATTGGCACAGCAATAGATAATTGGATTAGCGTTTATGTTGATGATGATACTGTATCAAAAGAAGAATTTGAACAGTATAAGAAAGATAATAAGAAGCTTGAGAGATTTATTAGGATTTTTAAACCAGAATTAAAGGAGATAAGGTTAGATACTCAAGAAGATAAGAATCTAATACATATTAGAAAAACTTTTGTATACGATGAATATAATGTCGAATATGAATTTGAATCTTCAGGAATAAAGCAATTAGTAAAATTGTTCTCTTATCTGCTTAGATGCGCGAACGGAAGCATTACATTTATTGATGAAATAGATGCGAATATAAATGCAGTATATTTTGAAAAACTAATATCTTACTATAGACAATATGGTGAAGGTCAGCTTATATTTACAACTCATAACTT
>DFIJ01000071.1 GCA_002372775.1 Christensenella sp. UBA3700 | reverse complement strand
CCTTTGTAATGTTTCCATATATACTTTTGCATTTCTCGTGGTGTCTTCTCTATACATCTTCCAACCACTTTTGCAAACCTTGTCATATTGGCTAATGTCTCTTTTTCATTAAGGGGGGCACAACCTAATACATACTTGGCTTCAGTAACTTCACTTATTATCATTCCTGTATGAAAGCCTTTAAGTCCATTTGCTAATGCATACATATCACTATTGCACCAAATTGTTATTGTTTCCTTTAATGCAAGTAATTTACCATAAGAATTATTTATTGGTGTGAACATTAAACCATATGGTGTTCCGTGTCCTAACATTATTATTCTATCGTGTTCCTCAATAGCCTTTCTTAAATTACTATCAGTTAAATCTTTTCTTTCACTAATTACGTCATAGTCCTTATCCTTATAAATATATTTTAAGAAATCAGTTGACCTATCACTTGGATGTATTACTAATGTTTTCATATTAATTACCTCTCTTTCTTTTACACTTATATTATATCATAAAAGTAATTAGTTCTCAACATTCGTGGGGATGAAAATCATCACCTGCTAACTCATACTGTCCACCTGCCTCCTTTGTTCAATCTTCAGTTTGTTAAATTCATTGCCCAACCATTAACTTCTCCCACAGCCAATTCCTATCTGGAATGTTACGATCATCATGACTAATCTTTAGTTTGTTAAATCCACCTTGTTAATTCCTTTGGCGAACGAAGTGAGCAAAGGTTTTAACAAACTAAAGATCGATAGAGTCGTTTTGTCCATTCGACTTTGGCGTAAAAAAAAGAGCGTATCTCTACGCTCTACTTTATTAGTATTATTTGGTGTGTCTTAAATCTTCTTATATTGCTTGGGTTATTACTTGGTTTGCTTATATATCTATTCTCTACTAAGTAATCTTCTTCAAACACTCTACCACTATTTAAGTCAATATAATAATGTGCTACCTTATGTTTAACGTTCTTTGTTAATTGAGTTGTTATATGCTTTTCTCCGTTTGCTAGTTCTATTGTGTTATAATCAAGTCTTCTATAATTTTCTCTATGTAGTGCATTTTCATTATGTTCTACATTGCTTGGTTTTCCACATACACACATGCAGTCAGTTATCTTTATTATATTCATATCTTCTTCTCTTGCTCTTGATAATGGTTTTGCATTTGTATATGCTACTATATGCATAAAGCCTTTTTTATGTTGTAATGTTTCCATTACTCTTTCTTGTGCAACAGTTGTAGGTATTGCTGCTATACCATTGTTTACTACTAAATTAAATGTTCTCATTGTTATAGTCCTTCTTTCTTTTACATCTATATTATATCATAAAAGTAAATAGTTCTCAACATTCGTGGGGATAAAAATCATCAGTTCAAGAAAGGCAGAGGTCTTACTGTTCATTGGCATATCTTTAGTTTGTTAAAATGAAAAAGGTTGAACTATTTCTAGTCCAACCCTTTCCTGAAAAAAATTATCTTGAAGAAGCCAAACGAGCCTATGGCTCAATTACATTATAGCCTTACTTTCCTTTCCGTGCAATTCTTTTTTTAACAAACTAAAGATCGGTTATGATGCAGTGACTGAGCATTCTCAACCAACAATGCATAAAAAGAAAAAGAGTGGAATAAATTTCCACTCTTTCCCCAATGAGAAAATTAACGTATTTGTAAGGTAAGTAGGAATAAGATAAAAAGTATTCTCTCCTTATCTACACCTATATTATATCACACTACTGAACTAATTCCAATAGGCACTAGGATAAAATTCACCTGTCTAATTTTTGGAGGTACCTGCTCAACATGCTTAATCTTTAGTTTGTTAAATGCCTTATACTGTTTTAAGTTCTAATGCTATACTATTAGCGAAGGTGATTACTGTTATGTATATAACTGAAAAGTTTAATGAAGAAGCAAAGGCATTAACCAAATTAACTGACATTTCTTACGAGTTGCTTTTGACACATTTCAAAACTATTCTTAACAAACTAAAGATTAGGCGTATATCTGAGTTTGTTTCTTTTGCTAAAGTTGAGCAAAACAAATATGCTACAAATGTAATGGGTGTTTATCAAGAGCGACAAGTAATAATATACATTGTTGTATTTGGGAAAAATGCTCATAGTCATTTTAAAACTATTGAAAACATTTCGGTTGATTTTGATTTCTTAGATTCCGTTTATTGACATTCCACATAACCTTATTATATAATATAGGTGTAGTCAATAAAGACTACCATATGTTTTTCATATTGTTGTCATTGGATTGTCTTTCTTTTGTGAAAAGGGCACTTGTTAATTCAAGTGCTCTTTTTGTTTATATGAAGTTCCAGATAAATCTTCTAGACCCGATTGGACTCACCAATCTTCAGTTTGTTAAAATTGTGGGCTACTGCTTTACAATAATCGGTCTGGCAAATCTTGGAGGTTCACGATCGGATTTGGCAATCTTCAGTTTGTTAAATGTGTTTTTCAGATGTTATACCGTTCTTAGTTTTTATGATATACTATTATCATAAGAAAGTGAGTGATACTGTGGACTACGCTAAATTAAAAGATTACCCATTCAATAGAGTTGCGTTTAATTGGATTGTATGTATTAAAGGTAAAAATGGAAAGTCATTTATGAAAGGCTACAAGTGGGATGTTATCAATGGTATTTATAATTTTAAATTGCGAGACAAATTATTAGATTCAAACATATTAAAGGTTGACATCAAGTTTGACATTGTCACCATTCAAACCGATTTTGAATTTTAACAAACTAAAGATTAAGGAGTAGATCGAGATGGAAGAAACTTATCAAAGCTGTAAAGATTTATATTTGCAAGAAGCGTTGGAAGAAAAACTTAATTCCACAAAGCCGTCAGTTAGATTAACTGCTTTAAAGATATGTAATAGGAAACTGAATATCTACTATATTATGTCTTTGACCGAAACCTCTATCAAGTCGTATTTCTTTTACATTAATAAAAAGCAAGTTATAGCAATACACAACAAGACTTGGCACGATATCAAGAATGCCATTTGGTTTTTTAAGATAGTGCAAAAGGCTAGTTCATTTGAAGAAATCAAGAAAGCCTACGATTCGTTGGAGAACAGTAAAACCTGGAATTTAGCCGTCAAATAAAATATCTTTAGTTTGTTAAATGCAATTAACTGTTCTTTCTGGAAAACATTATTTAACAAACTAAAGATTAATTACATGTCCAGGATAAGTTCTTCAAGACCAGATATTGTTTTCGCCAAGTTAATGTGTTAAAATATTTATGTAGAAGAAAGTTTCTTTGTTCAAAAATATTCCACAATTATCTAATTAATATTACATACATATTTGTTTTTCTTTCTTCTACTTTGGCATTAGTCTAATAAAAGAATTATCTTTTACCAACGCATTTCCTCGTTGGTTTTTCTTTTGCCCAAGAACAGGTGCACCTGATCGATTCTTGCAATCTTCAGTTTGTTAAGTAGTGACCGTGATATTATATTTTAACAAACTAAAGATTAGGCATGGTGAGCAGGTGTGTCTTCTTTAACGTATGGGTGTTGGGTTGATGAAATTTATCCTCACGAACATTGAATGTATTCTACATTTATGATATAATATAGGTGTAAATGAAAGAGAGGTAAAAACAAAATATGAATGTTGAAATGTTATTTAAAGTGAACCCAAATAAGTTTAAGGAATTTGC
>DFIJ01000006.1 GCA_002372775.1 Christensenella sp. UBA3700 | reverse complement strand
TTCTTGACTCGTTTGAGATTAAAAATATATACTTAATGAGGAATACGTGAAGAGGTTAATATGAACGAGAAAATAGTAAAACAAAACGGACAAGAAATCTACAACAATATCAAAGATATTATTGATTCTGTTGGACCAAGGCTTCCAGGATCTGAAGAAGAATATCAAGGCGCAAAATTATTTGCTGCACAATTAAAAAACGCTGGACTTGAACCACAAATAGAAACATTCCAATGTGCACCAGAAGCATCCATTGCTGCAGTGCCAGCTTTAGGATATGTTGGATTTGCCGCTATTGCACTTTTTTACTTATCTCCAATTTCTTCACTAATTCTATCTTTATGTGCATTTATATTTGCAATTTTCCAAGTATTTTTCTATACAGGACTATTCGACTTTTTATCTAAGAAAGCAAGATCACAAAATGTTATTGCTGCACTAGAACCAAAGGGAGAACAAGAAGTACATAGAACCATTATGCTTACTGGCCATATTGACTCTTCTTGGTGTTGGAAATTATCTTATCAAAACGCAGATAATATGATGGCTAAAACTATTGTTGGTGTTATATCTATGGCTGCAATTGCAATTATTTCGATAATTGCACTAGGAGTTGGCGCTACAAGTTTTAACTTCTGGAATACAAATATCTTAGACGACAAAGGTAACATCGCAAATGCAAGCTTCCTTATAATGTATTTATTGCCAATAATGGGTATTCCTGGAAGCTTTTGGCTATCTCAATTTTTAACAAAAGACAAGGCACAAGCATCTCAAGGAGCTATGGGTAATTTATCTGGTTCTGAGATCGCTTTAATGGTTACAAAGTTCTATAAAGAACACCCTGAAAAGATGCCTAAAAATACAAGAATTGTATGTGCATCATTCGGCGCTCAAGAAAGCGGATTAAAAGGTTCTTACGCTTACTGCAAAGCACATAAAAACGAAATCGATAAGCACTGCTTTGTAATTAATATTGACTCAATAAGAGATATGGAACATTTCAACGTAATCACTGGTGACACATGGCTTATGTCTCACTTTGATAAAGAGCTTACACACTTAGCATTAAGCACAATGGCAGAATGTGGCATTCAAAATGCAGGTGCAATTCAAAACCCTGTAGGCGGTTGCGATTCAACACCATTTGATAAATCAAATGCAAGAACAATAACAATTAGCGCTTTAAATCCAAAACCAACTGAGTATTATCATACATCAAGAGATACTGTAGATAATCTTAATGTAGATACCCTAGCAAAGTGTTTTGAAGTTGTTGTTGCGCTTGTTCCAAAGATTGCAGAAATAGATAAAAGAGAAACAGCCAAAGAAACAAAATAGATTAATGATTGAATCAAAATGGGCATCGATTGATGCCCATTAATTTTATAAATTAATCATCAACAGCCGTGACTTCGACTCCACTTGATTTTTCGCTATATAAAGTATAGTTGATACTTACACCTCTAGTTTGTTTTACTCCTTCAATATAAGCTACTAAATCATTTGCTGAAACTGCACATCCAATACCATATACATCGTTTGCTGTATTTGCTGAAGCTTCATTAGATTCTACTCTAGCAAACACAACACCAATTACATGGATCTTATCATCGATAAGTGCGCCACCACTATTTCCATGGTTTATATTACCATCAAGAAGAATTGAATCATAATTTGTACTGCTATTAATTTTTACTGCTGGATTTGAGATCATTAATGAAGTGAATACTAATCCAATATTTTCAGGATTTCCAAATGTATAAGCAGTTTGTCCATATGTAACTTTAGATTCTTTATCTATAGATAAAGGAATATACTCTGTTGATGGAGCTGTTATCTTTAGAATTGCCAAATCCAAATTAGGATCTGTTGAGTATGCAACAAGGTCGCATTGATATGCATCATTGCTATCCGCAAATGCTACAAGGAATGTACTTGCAGGAAAAAGTGTTTGGCAAGTATTTGTTCTCTTTAATGAATACTTTGTACTTAATTGGCTTTCAATGTATACAGCTACAACGTGTCTGTTTGTTATAACATAGCCGTCTGATGTAATGATAAAACCAGCACCAGATGATGTTATCTTTGTTCCAGCTAAATTGAATGTAGTATTAACTCTAACACATGATTGAACCGCAGTTTGTGCAACTGCAGTAGCAAGATTCTCATCCTTTAATTCATCTGCATTTAAATTTACTACATTTACAGTTTTTAATCTGTCTGTAATAAACGAACATGCACTAAGACTAAGTGATGACAAAATGACAACTATAATAACAAGTGCAAGTATTGAAATCTTCTTTTTCATCACTACCCCCTATCTAATCTTCCAATGCTCCTTATGAACGATTTGTTCACCAGGCGTTAATGTTTGAAGTGGCGATAAAGTCTCTATCTCTAAAATATGATTGTTCGTATAACATTCAATATTACTTGAAAAATCTGGATAATAGCCTTCTTTTTTATCCAAAGATAAAGAGAATTGCATTCCATTTACTTGAACCTTAATAACCCCTTCAACATATGTTCCAATCTTAATTGGATTCACAATATCTTTTTGCTCTATTTTTATTTTATCATTAAAAACAGAAATTCTTTCATCGTTTACGCTATCATAGCTCCAATAAACGATATTTCTATTTGGTAAGAATCCAGTATCTTGAGTAGATAAAGGAATTTCTACTTTTGCTTTTTTATCTAAAACTGTTAATCCCCAAGCTGATATAGGTGTTGTATCACTATCGCTCATATTAACAATTCTTTGAGTTAGCTCTATAGAGCCATCTTCTTGCATTAAAACATTAACAATCTTTTGCAATTTTGTTGTTGTTTCAACTTTTGATACAAAACTTATAGAACCATCATTCTCTTTTATAACTTCAACTTTCTTATTATCTGGATAATAAGTGTCCATATATTCTGGAGATTTCCATAGTCTATGACCGCCATATAGGTGCCAAATTCCTTCTCCTTTTAGATTCTCATCGAAGAATTCGCCGCCCTTAGATGTAGTGTCTTCTAAGTCCTCAAACATAATATTCTTACCATCTATTCCGTAGAATATAATTCTTGGGCCAAGATCAATTGTAACCAGCATCTTAACCTTTCCGTTTGAAATACAGACACATTCGCCATATTTTTTATAGTTTTCTTTAGAGATATTAATCATTTTCTCACCTTATATATTATAATATTATCACGTGTAACTTAACTTAACAATAAGCGTAAAAAGGGCGCGTATGTGCCCGCATAAAACAATTTGACTATTATTCTTTGTTTTCTCTTTCTTGCTTTGAATAAATACAACCACAGAAATTTTGTCTATATAGACCCATCTCTGCAGATAGTTCAGTAGAGCGTTTATATCCGCCACGCTTTTTAAAATCATTAACTAAATACTTAATATTCTTATCCTTTGCTATCTCCTCTCCGATTGCATTTAGTTTTTCAGCATTCTTGTATGGAGATATAGATAAAGTTGATGCAAAATAATCGAAGTTATTCTCTATTGCATAATTCATACTATTTTCAAGTCTTAATCTATAGCAAATCATGCATCTTTCTCCGCCTTCTTTACAATCTTCATAGCCCCTGATTTTGTCATAGTATTCAGATGCATCATACTTTGTATGAACAACCTTTACACCTTTAAATCTTTCCACTATTTTTTCAAACTCTTTAAAGCGTTTTTCATACTCATCTTCACTATCCATATTTGGATTATAAAAATATAGTGTTATATCAAAAAACTTGCTTAGATATTCTACGCAATAACTGCTACAAGGAGCACAGCACGCATGCAAAAGCAAAGAAGGTCTTTCACCTTCTTTTAGCCCATTTATTATCTCATCTAATTCAATTTGATAATTCCTCTTAATAGGATTCATTTAATA
The DNA here is from genome assembly GCA_002372775.1 of Christensenella sp. UBA3700. GTDB lineage: Bacteria > Bacillota > Clostridia > Christensenellales > UBA3700 > UBA3700. The sequence goes on along the minus strand of DFIJ01000006.1, from coordinate 3,189 downwards.
GCTCCAATACTTGTTCTTTAGTTACTGTATCAATAGTTTTAGCAACATCTTCGGCAACTGATTCTAAGTCCTCTTTTGGAATATCGAAATCGCTTAGTTTACTATTGAAATCAACATAATCAATAATTCTATCGTAAAGCGCATCAATTGCTGTTAATGCCTTTTGTGTTCTATTCTCTCTAGCATATAAAGCATATTCGTTTATATCTAGCATAGCATTTAAACAATAACCGAAAGAATGTCCAAGTTCTTGGTTTTTAATGTAGTGTCTAAATAAGATTGCAAATAAATTACCATAGTTTATTAGATATCTATCCGATAGCGCATCAGCAATTACAGAGATAGGATCTCTTGGAATGCTATAGAATCCAGTTCCTGCTAAAATTACAGCGCCCATTATTCTACTTCTATAATCTTTTCTTGCATTGTGCAATATACTCTTTTCAAGATATAGATAAATTTGCTTTATAGCAATATCTGCATATGCTTTAACACTAAGTGGAGAATCATCAGACACATAACATTCTGCTGCCATAGCTAAAGCATATAATCCATGAGATGCGATTGCTTTAGGTGGAAGAGTATCTGTAAGTGAAGAGTCTATAGCCACCATGTTAGTTTCTGCATATTTAGTATTGAACTCATAAATAATATTTAATTGCTTATCTACTATTCTTACAAAGTTAGAATTTTCAAATCCACAGCCCATATTTGATGGTACAACAACAAGTGGAACGTTTCTAACAATAAGATTGCCTGTTCCCTCGTCTGCATAATGAGATATATATCTTATATCCTCAGTAAGCAAAATCTTTGCGCCTTTTGCAGCGAATATAGCAGATTTCTTACCAACAGCAATAATACAATCGCAATTACTTGCTCTATATCTTCTTGCAATCTCTTCACAAGTTTGTGAATCTGCAACATCTTGCACTTTTCTAAAAGTAGCACCTATTGCAATCTTATGTAATTTAAAAATGCCTTTTACGTAATCGTAGTTACCAATTCTATAAGAAGTCTCATCGCTTACAATCATCGCTCTTGTACAACCAAGTTGTGCAAGTTCATAAGGGACATTGTATGTAGCATTGTCACCTATAAGGAATTTTGAATTGTTTTCAAATGAATAATTCTCTACCATTATAGTGACTCCTTTAAGATGTTAATAATATCTTCTTTTGTTGGTTGCTTAGGTGTTGTTATCATAGAACCATCTAGGATGGCAACCTCTGCAATCTTTTCTAAGTCTTCTTCTTTTATTCCATAAGAAGACAACTTAAGCTCGATTTTATACGTATCAGCCATATACTTCAATAAGTTCTTGAACATGTTAATAAATGCTTCAAGTCTTCCCTCATCATCAAGAGTTGAGAACTCCTTTGCACCTAACGAGAACAACAACATTTCTATATATTCTTTCTTACATACTTCCTTATTAAACTCAAGACATGGCGCGAAAATTGCACAAACTGCATTCTCATGTCTTATGCCATACATAGCTGTTAATGTATGCGCAATAGCATGGATAATTCCACTAAATGTATTTGAATAACTAACAGCTGTTAAGGCACCTGCTCTTTGCAAATCAAATAATGAATTTCTATCATCATTAACTATATATTGTTGGAATGCATTTCTTATTGTAAACATAGACATCTTTGCAAAGCTTTTTACTATTTGATTTGTTCTTAAACTTGTGTAAGATTCAATATCAAATGCTATAGCATCCATAATTCCAAGATAGATATCTTTCTTTTCTGTTTTTACAAGCATCTTTGGATCTAGAACGCAGAATGCTGGTTGCAAAACATCCGTTACAAATTCATGTTGAAGTTTTGTTTTATCATCAATAATCAAAGTTGAATTAGAAACTTCTGTACCAGTGCTAAATGTTGTTGGTACTATTCCAAAAGGAATTGTTGTTTTTCTAACTGCACAGTCAATTCCTACATATTCTAAAAGGTTTCTACTGTTTGTGCTTAAAAGAAGATTTAAAGCTTTTGATGCAAATGCCGCTCTTTGGCCACCAACAGCAAGAATGCTATCGCATCCGCTTGTTCTATATGCGCTATAAATCTTGTCTACATCCAATAATGTTACTGGCCCATCAAGATGAGTGTATGTTTTACCAATAGACATCTGTTCAATCTTTGCAACTTCTTCTTTTACAAGACCAATCTTATCTGTTTTTGCGATATCATTATCCGTAATAACAAAAACTCTATATCCACCTAAATCGTGCAATTTCTTTACACCATTGTATAGACCATTTAATCCTGCAATAATGCTGACATTGTTAGAGAATTCAAAAAATCTGTTATATCTCATAGCCAACCTCTAAAGAAGGATAAAAATTTTACATCATTAGCCATCTTTTCTGAATATGGCTTGGCTGTTAGATACTTCTCTCTTTGTATTTTTGGAGCAAGCGTAGCTTGAGCTATGTCAAAAAGAGCAACAAATTGCATTCCAATTTGAGTGTCACCCTTTATAACTAATCTTGATTCATTGAATGCTTTAGTAAACGAAACAAACCCATCATAAACAGGCAAAGCTAAATCTATACTCTTAAACATTACATATGCGTCTTGTTCAAAACCTGCATATTTCTTAAATAAGAAACGTAATTTTCCACCTTGTTTTTTACACATTAAAACCTTTCTTGCTGGAAATGTTGTTAGATAAAGAGTAGTTCCTTCAGCGATTTTTTCTACTTGCTCTTTAACTCTAGGATCCTTTTCTGCGCAAACTCTTAAAGAGGCCATAAGTGAATATAGTCTCGAATATCCATAGTATCTTCTTGTGAACTCTCTAATTGAAAGTAAGTTTGCCATATCGTCCTCGCTAACTACTATTTTAACATTTAAAAATAGCGTAGTCTATATTGAATATAGACATTTCGTTTAAAATATTTTAATATATTAATGTGTGATAGGAGGCCAAAATGAGAATATTACTTGTAGAAGATTCCGAAAGTTTATGTGATGTTCTAAAGGCAGTTCTAGAGAGAGAAAAATTTGAAGTTAACTGCGTTCACGATGGTGAGGCTGGTATTGAATACGGTCTTACTGGCATTTATGATTTAATCATTCTTGATGTTATGATGCCTAAAAAGAACGGCTTTGAAGTATTAGAGGCTCTAAGAAAGGCAAAGAATACAACCCCTATCATTATGCTTACTGCACTATC
>DFIJ01000146.1 GCA_002372775.1 Christensenella sp. UBA3700 | reverse complement strand
CAGATTTAGCAATTACAGAAGCTGCTGTTGGTGCTGGTGTTACTAGCGTTTTATTCTTCAGTACATTAAAAAGAATCAATTTGATTGATGCTTCGTTAAATACTTTTGATTGGAGAACTAATAAAACATTTAGACAAAGAGTAAAGATAATGCTTAAGTATGGTAGAAGACATCTTAAAAGAGAGATGACTCCTTATGCTATTTCTTATATTATTGTTTGTTCTGTAGCGGCATTTATGCTTGCAGGGCTATTGCTATATAGCATTTCATTCTTACCAAGCTTTGGTGCAGAAAATGAAAATCCAAGTTTAAATGAGATTGTTGCTAAATATATCGCAGATGGTATCCAAGATACTGGTGCTACAAACTTTGTTACAGGTATGATCTTGGATTATCGTGCTTTCGATACTCTTGGTGAATCATTCGTTTTATTTACAGCAGTAAATTGTGTAATGATTCTATTGCAAGGTTTTAAGGATACAACAGACAAGAAAGAATCTTTCAAAGTATTTAGTGATCCAATAATATCTCATGCTTGTTCAATACTTGTGCCAATCATTTTAATGTTTGGTGCATACGTTATATTAAATGGTTCAATATCTCCAGGCGGTGGATTTAGTGGCGGTGCCATTATGGGGGCTGGTCTTATCCTATATTCACTTGCATTTGGATTTAAAGATTCAAAGAGATTCTTTAAGCAAAAGACATTTAAAGCGATTTCATCAATTTCGCTTCTTGCATATGCATTCTGTAAGACTTATTCATTCTATACCGGTGCAAATGGAATTCACTCAGTAATACCTAATGGTGTTCCTGGTGCAATATTATCTGGTGGAATAATATTTATTCTTAACGTTAGTGTAGGTCTTGTTGTTACATGTACTATGTTTGGATTCTATTCATTGTTTAAGAAGGGGGAGATTTAACATGGAAGTTTTATTAGATCACTATGTTGAAGCTGTTTCAATCCTTCTATTTGTAATAGGATTCAATTTGCTTTTATTTGATAAAAACCTAATCAAGAAGATTATGGGATTAAATATCATGGATACTGGTGTATATCTATTCTTAGCTTCTATGGGATACATTGAAGGAAGATTGGCCCCAGTATTTAATGGCGTATCTACAAATCCTGCAGATTATGTAAACCCAATTCCTGCTGGTCTTGTTTTAACAGGTATCGTTGTTTCTGTTTCTGTTACTGCTATTTCTTTAGCTCTAACAGTTAGATTGTATAAAAAGTATCACACTCTAAATCTTGATGAAGTTTATAGAATCATTAGAGAAGAGGAGAAGAAAGAGGAAAAGGAGGAGAGAAAGTAATGGACTTTGTTCAAAATTTTCCAATGCTTAGTATAATCCTATCCTTCATTTCTGTTGTGATATGTTCTTTGGTGCCAAGAAAAGTTGGTAGATATTACACAATGATAGTTAATGTTATTGTTTGTGCTATGGGCGTAACAATGATTATTTATACTGCACAACATGGCTCATTTAACTATTCAATGGGACACTTCCCAGCTCCATATGATAACGAAATTAGAATAGGCATATTAGAAGCAATACTTGCTTCGCTATTCCCAATAATCATTATGTTATCTATCTTGGGAGGTATGGATAGTTTAGAAAAGGATGTAAATGAAAAGAAAGAAAGATTTATTTATGTTCTTTTGAATCTTGTACAAGTTGCTATTATTGCAATGATATACACAAACGATGTATTCACAGCCTACGTATTCTTAGAGATTTCAACTCTAGCATCTATTGGCCTTGTAATGATTAAAGATAAAGGTCATACAATAGCTGCTGCTATGAGATATATGATATTCAACCTAGTAGGATCAGGATTGTTCTTAATAGGTAATGTGCTTTTATATGCTACAACAGGATATCTTTCTATGGAATATATAAAAGTTGCATTAGAGGCATTACAAGCAGCTGGCGGTCACCAACCAATAATTACATTAACATTTGCGTTAATTACTCTTGGTCTTGGTATTAAATCTGGATTGTTTCCATTCTATTTCTGGATGCCAGATACATATGGCGAGGCAACAACAACATCCTCATGTGTTGTATCAGGAATTATATCTAAAGGATATATTATCCTTTTGTTTAAATATATGTATAGAACATTCGGGTTAGACTTAATCGTTTCTACTCATATGCCAACAATTTTATTTGTTCTTGGTGTGCTTGGAATGATATTTGGTTCTTTCTCCGCTATATCTCAAAAGAAATTAAACAAGATGGTAGCATTCTCATCTGCTGCTCAAATAGGTTATATCTATATGGGTCTTGGTATGGGTGGCTATGGTCTTGTAGCAGCAATATTCCAAGTTATATGCCACGCAATAATGAAGCCTTTATTGTTCGTTTCATCAGCAAGTTTAATAAAGACTGCTCATGGAAAGGAAGACTTTGTCTCTTTAAGAGGCGTTGGTAGAAAGAATGTTGTAGCTGGTGTTACATTTACTATAGGTGCTTTATCTATGGTAGGTTTCCCAGTATTTGCAGGATTCGTTATGAAGTTCTTATTTGTAGAAGCATCTGTAGCCCCAACTTTACCTAAGTGGCAAATGATTTTAGCAGTTGTAGCACTTGTAGTTTCTACGCTACTTAATACTTTGTATTACATTAGAACTGTTATGACAATCTTCAGACCAAAGGCAAACAATGAAAGAAGTACAAGAGCTTGGCCACCTTTTAGCGCAACGCTATCTATGGCTGGTTTTGCTCTTTTGAATTTCGCAATTGGAACTTCAACAGCATTCGTTGATGTTCTAGAACAAGGATTACATTTATTAGGGTAGTATGGCAAGTTTAATGATTATCTCTATATTACTTCCACTTATTGGGGCATTGGTCCTATACTTTGGCAAGCTAAAAAATAGAAATGTATTAAACATTATAGCTTTTGCTATAAGCGCCGTTGTATTTGTTCTATCTACTACTATTTGTTTTACAAATTCACTAAGAATAGAATTATTCCAAATTGCAAAAGATATTACAGTATTATTAAAGGCAGATATAATATCTAAATTCTTTGCGGTTATCATATCTTGCGTATTCACAATAATATCTGTGTTCTCATATAAGTATTTAACTATAGAAGAGAATGAGAAAAAATTCCATTCATTCTATTTATTAACATTAACTATGTTAATGGCATTATGTTATGCAGGCAATCTAACTACAATGTATTTAACATTTGAACTTGTAACATTATGTTCTATGCCACTTGTTATGCATTCAAGAACTCAAGAATCTATTAAGGCAGCTCTTAAGTATTTGTATTATTCATTAGGAGGAGCGTTTGTTGGATTAATTGGAATATTCTTTATGGTATATTTCTCAACAGGCTCTGATGAGTTCGTTTTAGGTGGCTTCTTAGATACAGTTAAAGTTCAAGATTATAGCTCTTTAATGCAAGTAGTTATATTCATTACGCTAATAGGATTTGGTGTTAAAACAGGTGTATTCCCATTCCAAGGATGGTTACCAACAGCTCACCCAGTAGCCCCATCTCCAGCGAGTGCTGTTTTATCTGGTATTGTTACAAAGGCTGGTGTTATAGCAATTATAAGAATAGTGTACTTCTCAATCGGTAGTGCATTTATAAAAGATACTTGGGTTCAATATGCTTGGATATCTATAATCTTGTTTACAATCTTTATGGGTTCTTCTATGGCACTTATCCAAAAGAATTTCAAAAAGAGATTGGCATATTCAACAGTATCTCAAGTTTCATATATAGTACTTGGCATAGCAATGTTAAATGAAGAAGCGTTATCTGGCTCATTCCTTCATATTGCTTCTCATGCATTAATTAAAGTAGGCTTATTCTTAGTTGCTGGTGCAATCATCTTATATACAGAAAAGCATGAAGTTGATGAACTTGAAGGAATAGGAAAGCAATTACCTGTAACAATGATTTGTTATACAGTATTATCTCTAGGTTTAATCGGAATACCACCAGCAGGTGCATTTGTATCTAAGTGGTATTTAGCAATAGGATCAATAGATAGCGGACTAAATGTGTTAGATTATTTAGCTCCAGCCGTATTATTGATCTCAGCAATATTAACAGCAGCTTATCTATTACCAATAGCTGTAAGAGCATTTATTGTTAAAGATAAGAGTGTTGTTTTAGAAAAGAAACAAGAGTCGTTATATATAACAATTCCACTTGTTGTTCTAACAATATTATCTACATGTGTAGGTTTATTTGCAGATCAGATAGTGGAAATTGTTAAGAATTTGGTGTAGGAGGTAGAGTATGAGTGCATGGTTATTATTAATTCCAATACTTCTTCCTATCATCGGAGGTTTCATAGCAAGATTCTTTGAAAAGAAGTCTACAGCACGTAAGATATTCTCATTATTTGTTGTATGCTTAACTTCTTCATTTGTTATATGGTTTACATTTACTGTTTCCCCAGAAGTTGAAACTATCATAAAGTTTGGTAAGTATTTCTCATTTGCTTTAAAGCTTGATGGAACAGGAAAAATATTCTCAATGATGGTTGCACTTTTATGGCCATTTGCTCTTTTATATTCATTTGCGTATATGGAAGATGAGAGAAGACAAGATGTATATAACTCATATTACATTATGACTTTCGGTATTGTTTTAGGTATTGCATATTCTGCAAACTTAATGTCAATGTACGTAATATATGAAGCATTAACATTTATAACACTTCCACTTATTACTCATACTGCTACTAAAGAGGCAAGAAGAGCAGGAAGAATGTATTTGTATTATTCACTAACAGGATCATCTGTTGCTCTTGTTGGTATGGGAATGCTTGTAATTAATGCTGGAACTCTAGATTTCGTTCCTCATGGTTCTACAACAGATGCTATGCAACTTGCTTATGCATTATTATTCTTTGGTTTTGGTGTAAAGGCAGCAATATTCCCATTATGTCACTGGCTACCAGCAGCATCTGCTGCTCCTACTCCAACAACAGCATTGCTTCATGCGGTTGCTGTAGTTAAAGCTGGTGCTTTTGCAATTATTAGAACGACATATTATTGCTTTGATATAAATAAATTACAAGGAAGTGTAGTTCAAGGTATTGCACTAGGCTTTGCGGCATTCACAATTGTTTATGGAGCTCTAAAGGCTGCTAAAGAACAACACTTTAAGAGAAGACTTGCTTATTCTACAATAGCAAATCTTTCATATATCTTATTTGGTGTAGCATTAATGACAAAAGCAGGTCTTATTGCTGCGCTAATCCATCTTGTATACCATTCAATAACAAAGATAGGTCTATTCTTCGCCTGCGGTGCAATTATAAAGAATTCAGGCGCTCACTATGTTTATGAGCTTGATGGTATGGGTAAGAAGATGCCTATAACATTTACATTCTTTACATTATCTGCATTGTCATTAACAGGTATACCTTTATTCGCATGCTTTGTATCTAAGTGGTATTTATGTACAGCTGCAATTGAATTAAATAGCTTTGTTGGGTATATGGGCATGGCTGCTTTAATAATCTCATCATTATTTACAGCAATCTATGCGCTATCTATTCCAATAAGAGCTTTCGTATATAAGCCAAATGTTATAAGCCAACCAATAGTTGAGAAAGCAAAAGAACCAGGTATCTTATATTTAGTTACTATTGGAGTATTTGCAATACTTGCTGTTGTGTTTGGTGTTATGTCAACACCACTTGTTGACGCTATTACATCTGCAGTAGGAGGGTTAGTATAATGAATGCATTAATCATATATCTAATATTAGCCCCAATCATATTAGGAACTGTAGGTTTCTTTGTTTCAAAGAAATATCCAAAACTACGCGAGGTTATAGTAATTGGAGTTAATGCTCTAGAGATTATAATCATGGCTATTTTGGCTACGCTGTTTGGTTTAAATGGAAGTAGTGAATTAGTTATTAATAACGTATTAAGCCTTGGATTAAGCTTTAAGGCGGATGCGTTTAGGATTGTATACGCATTCATAACTGTATTTGTATGGTTGATGACTATAACATTCTCAAGAGAATATATGTCACACGCAGCAAATAAAGATAGATATTATTTCTTCTACATGATTACATTATCTGGCGTTTTAGGCGTGTTCTTCTCAAATGACTTATTCACAACATATGTCTTCTTTGAGATTATGTCTATTGCCTCATATCCTCTTGTTATTCATGATGAGAAGGAAAATACAATGAAGGCAGGAACTACATATATTTCAATATCAATTATTACAGGTATGGTTCTTCTAATGGGTCTATTTGTATTATTTGGTGAGATAAGATCTTTAAGCTTTGAAGCAATAAGAGAATATATTAGTATAAACGGAGTATCTAGCAAGGTATTTGCTTCTGGACTTCTAATGCTAGTCGGATTTGGTGCTAAAGCTGGTATGTTCCCACTTCATATTTGGCTTCCAAAAGCCCACCCAGTAGCTCCAGCTCCTGCAAGTGCACTTCTTTCTGGTGTTTTAACTAAGTGTGGTGTATTTGGCGTAATTATAATGGCATCAAATATATTTATGGCAAATGAAGACTTTGCAAAACTTCTACTTGCATTTGCCGTAATAACAATGTTCCTTGGTGCAGTGCTTGCGTTATTCTCAGTTGATTTAAAAAGAACACTTGCATGTTCATCAATGTCTCAAATCGGATTTATATTAACATCATTATCTTTTATGATGCTTTTAAATAAAGAAGGTGGCATAGCATCTCAAGGTGCAATGCTTCATATGATGAATCATTCATTTATAAAGCTTGTTCTATTCATGTGCGCAGGCGTTGTTGCTATGAATGCTCATTCTCTAAACCTAAATGATGTTAAAGGATATGGAAGAAAGAAACCATTCTTGATGGTTATATTCCTAATCGGAACTTTAGGCATTATGGGTATTCCATTCTTTGGTGGATATACATCAAAAACTATGATTCACGAGGGTATTGTAGAATACATCAATATTTTAAACGAAGAAGGCTATAACGCATCAGCATATAAGACTGTTGAATGGATATTCTTAATCTCAGGTGGTCTTACAATTGCATATATGACAAAGCTATTTGTTTGTCTATTTGTAGAGAAAAATTCAGACGAAATAAAGCAAAAAGAATATGACGATAACAAGGCATATCTAAGCATAATTTCTAGAGTTGTATTTAGTTTAAGTGCTGTAGCAATTCTGTTAATCGGTATCTTGCCAAACGTTGTTGGAGTTAAAATTACATCGTATACATCGCAATTCTTTAATACTGAAGAGGTAACAAAAGTAGCATTCTTCAGTTGGGAATGTTTAAAGGGCGCAGTTATCTCAATAGTTATAGGAGCTACTGTATATCTATCTCTAGTAATGCACCTATTCAAGAATAAGGATGGAAGATATTTGGATTTATGGCCAAGATGGCTTGACTTAGAGTATTTGGTATATAGACCAATACTTGTACAAGGCACAATGCTTTTGACTTTATATGTAGTAAAAGGCTTTGCGTATATGTTTGATGGAATAATCTGGCTTTTAAAGAAGACAATATTAAGATCAACTGTATATGAATATAATGACGATTCTCTTCAACATAGAATTGGATTGCTAATAGATAGAATTAAACCAAGAAAAGATGACGAAGAATACCATGCTAAAAAAGCGGATGAGGTAAGTAATAATCTAAGATGGAAATTTGCCGTAAGTGACTTCTCATTTGCTATGGCTATGGCATGTATTGGACTTGTAATAGTTATATTGTTTGCCATCTTCGCATAAGGCATAATGCGCGTATAAGTTGTGCGTATAATAATATTATGTTAAAATTTACAAGAATTGGAAGGATAAAAAAGTGGAAATAAAGTTTATTGTCTTAATTTGTATAGCAGCGTATTTGGTTGGTTCAGTCAACTTCGCTACTGTTATATCTAGAATCAAGAACAAGGACATTAAAAAATTGGGCAGTGGCAACCCAGGAACTATGAATGTTATGCGTTCATTAGGAAGAGGTTGGGGTGTTTTAACTTTTGTTCTTGATGCTTTAAAGGGAATCTCATTTGCCTTAATTGGAAGATTTTTAATTGAAGGAAATGCAAATTATCCTATGGCTATCTTGTTTGGAGCATGTGTTGTTCTTGGACACATCTTCCCAATATTTGATAAATTCAGAGGTGGCAAGGGTGTAGCTTCAACAATTGGTGTTTATATGGCTATCTCTCCAATTGCTGGTTGTATAACACTTGCAGCATTAATATTATTCTTGTTTGTTATTAAGTATGGTTTCTTAGGATCATTTTTAGCAGTAACAACTTTTGCTATTCATGCAATAATCCTTTGCAAATCATCTATATGGGCAATAGTAATAATTGCATGTTGGTGGGCTTTAATAATATTTGCCCATAGAAGCAATATCGTAAGACTAATTAAGGGACAAGAAAATACTTTATCCCTAACAAAGAAAAACGAGGTTTTAATTAAGCAAGAAGAGGAAGAAAAGAAAGCTCGTGAAGAAAGTGAAAATAATTTAGAAAACAATAAAGAAGAGGAATAAAAATGAAACTAGGTGTAGTTGGATTACCAAACGTAGGTAAGAGTACTTTATTTAATGCAATAACACAAGCAGGCGCAGAATGTGCAAATTATCCATTCTGTAC
>DFIJ01000143.1 GCA_002372775.1 Christensenella sp. UBA3700 | reverse complement strand
TAGGGTTTTATCATGACCTCGATACTGCTATTAGTAAAGTAAAAGAGAATGCTTGTGATATCCACGAATACCTTTACGATTATGCTATAATTGAAAAGGTAATGCCGGGAATCTACCAGGCTACAGAAGAAGATAGACTTTACTTTAAGTGGATCGAAGATTTTGGATATGTTCAGGTTCATATGTCGGATGAATTTAAGCATTTTATAGGATTTGGTATAGGGTAATGATTTATATAACAGGCGACGTACATGGATTAATGGATATAGAAAAAGTAAATATTTTAGCCAAGGTTCCAATAGTTGAAAAAATAAATTATCTTATTGTTTTGGGAGATTTTGGTGCCTGTTTTTATGGTCATCCAAAACCTGGGACTAATTGGTATCATTCATTAGAGCGTAACGGGTTACTTGATGAAGATAAAAGAATATTAAATATTTGGAAGAGTTTCCCGTGGACTACCCTGTTTATTGATGGAAATCATGAAAACCATGATATCCTTGATTCCCTTCCAATAGAAGAGTGGAATGGTGGAAAGGTTCATTTTTTAGCTGATAATGTAATTCATTTAATGCGTGGACAGGTTTTTAATATCGAAGGAAAAACTTTTTTTACAATGGGCGGAGCCGAATCAACCGATAAGTGGTGCCGAATTCCAGGTCTTTCTTGGTGGGCAAGAGAAATGCCTTCAAAGAAAGAATATGAAGAGGCTATAGATAACCTTAAAAAGTATGATTTTAAGGTAGATTATGTCCTTACACATTGCGCCCCAGAAGGTTGGATAGCACGTAATTCTTATTATGTTTATGATAGGAGTGATAATGAATTAACGCATTTTTTCTTTCATCTATTAAATGACTGGAAAATTGAATTTAAGCATTGGTATTTTGGTCATTATCATGGTGACGAAGATATTCAAGAGTTTGATCGGTCGGGAGAATCGAGATTTCATTTAAGATACCGACTAGTACAAGAGTTAAAGGAATAATGATTAAAGTATATACAAGTTATTTTTATCAAGTGAGAAATATGCGGCCGGACTGCTTAGCGTTCAGTACAGCCATTTCAGATCCAAAATGGTTCCATGACCATACGGGTGATAAGGCATACAAATTCATTGATAAAAATGGAGTTTTAAATGGATTGCGGGCGGAGCCTTTTGTACCTCGACTGGACCTCCCGCCGCAAAGTATGTGTTCTGGAAGAGAAGGCTGCACGCACCTTGCCGCGGACCTTCCTTGGTATTGTGATTTCCTTTTGGAATACTACAAGCATTTAACAAAGCTTGATCCCCAGGACATTGAGCGGCGCTTCCGCAAAGTTCAAGCAGATTGGGAAGAATTTCTCGATCACTCTATAGAACCTACTTTCATACTTTTGGTTCATGAAGCACCTACAAACCTTTGTAGTGAACGAGTAATGTTACAACGATGGTTAAAAGAAAATGGATTTGAAGGAGAAGAATGGTATGAAGGGAAATATTCATAAAAAGGCAACATTCGAAGATAAATTTGACCGTAAGTATGCTTGCTGGGTAAAGAATAATCGTAAGGCCTGGCGTTTTTGGAAAAGACGAAATCGTAAGTTGTTTAGAAAAATACAAAAGGAAGAAATAGAAAAAGAAAATATATAAAGAGAAATTTTAATTTTTTCTTGTTTATAAATAAATTTTTTGATATAATATATTTATAAGAAATGAGGGTAAGTATGCAAGTGGTTAAAGCAGGCTGACTCTAAATCAGTTGTCGAGAGACTTCGCATGTTCGAATCATGCCTTGCCCACCATCAAAGAAACGCTAACGTAGGTAAGCGGTTTAAGCCCTCAGTCTGCAAAACTGTTGTCTCGTGGGTTCGAATCCCACCGTTAGCTCCAACTGAGATTATAAGGAGAAAAATATGGATTACGCTCAAGAAGTATTAGATTGTATTAAGACAATGTATGATGGAGAAGTATCAACTAAGGAAGTAACTAAGGGTGGTAGAAAGGTTATTGGAATCGTCTTCGGTGGAGAAGGTTCTGAAGTAGTTAAAGCTGTTCTCTATCCTTATGAGTATGAGAATCGCAATGAATCTGTCGAGTACGCTGCTTCTGATATGATTCGAAGAGCCAAAAGTGAAGACACTAATCAAATGTCCCAAGAGATAGAAGATATGAAGGATGAGATTGGTGGTATTATAAATAATTGGGAAGATTATGTATATATGCGCGCGCTGCCTAAGGGACGCAACATGCCTTATGTTAATATTCCTAACACTTCTTATTATGCTGGAATTACTTTTGAACATGGTTATTCTGATGCAGAGGTGTGGGAATTCTGTATAAAGAATTTCCTGAATCGTCATATTCAGATTTATAATCCAATGGAGTCTTTGTTTGTCCGCCCTAGCGAAATGACTGCTGGAATAGATAATTTGCCGGACTCTTTGGATATTAACGATATGAATGTTGTAACAGCCAATGTTACTGGAAGTACAGCTACTATTCTTACACCAGAGGTGTTACATTACATCGCTGATAGGTATGGTTATAATAAAATGCTTATTCTTCCTTCTAGTATCCATGAAGTAATTATTCTTAATGGAGAGAATTATAATGAAGAAGAAGAGGAAAGCTTCAAGGAAATGGTAAGATTGACTAACGCAAGCTTCGTAGACCCTGATGAAGTATATTCTGATTCTTGCTATATATACGACAACAATAAGAATATTCTTATCACTTGTATTTAAAAAAAATTTTTATTATAATATATATAGAAAAGATAAGAAAAGAAGAATTAGAAAGAAGGTGCTATAAGATGTCACAGTATGTAGATTTTTTTATTAGGCATGATAATGGTAAGTTTATCTCTATCGGTGATTATTCAAGGTCTAATCCTATTTATCAGGCTTTACAGTATATTGTACCTTATGAAAACGCAACTCCTTTCACTAAAGAAATATTTGATGAAGCTTATAACGACCTGACTCGTTCTATCGAGGGTTTCAAAAGAAGCATTGAGGATTATAAAAAGCAGAATACGTTAATAGCGACTATGAGTGATCCTCTTAATGAGAAACTTGAGCGTATTACAGAGAATGAATCTCTTATTAAGGAACTGGAAGAGGAAATTGAAACTTACACAGCTCAGCGTTACTATTTAACTCTTTATTTTGATATGAATGACCATTGGGAAAAGAATGAGGTCTGGGTAGGCGTTGAAGTTTCTGCATCTTATTTAAATAAAGAAGATAAAGAAGAAACAAATTGAATTTTTAAAAATTTTATGTTATAATATATATGTAAGAAAGTTAAGGGATAAGAAAATTCTTACTAGTCCTTTTATCGGAGTTCTAAAGGTTGTGGACGATAAATAAACCAGTACTGCCGGCTTGGGTTTTGGCACTTTTGCCTAAGGAATATAAAGTGTCGTTTAGCTTAATGATTGATTAAAGGTTAAATAACCTTTCATGAGTTATTAAACTCAACATTGCCAATAGGCGACGAATAGAGTTCTAGACACCTCTATTTGAGAGAACGCCCCTGAAGACCCAGGGTGGGGAGATACAGCGACGACCCCGATGCAACAGTACCCGATTGTACACCGAATTTCGGATATAGAGAGGAATCCGTGGAAGATGGTTCAAAGGCAATGTTTTTTAATATAGCAGAGAAGAGCAACGGTTGTTCGTCAGGTTCATACCCTGAAGGTAGTGGGTTCGACTCCCATCTCTGCCACCAGCCGTAGGCGTTAACATTGTGGTTTGTGGGTTTGTACTTGGAAAACGCCTCGTTAAAATAAAGGAAGCAATGGGAAACCCACCTTTACGGCACCATCGTCTAGTAGCCTAGGACGCCTGCCTCTCAAGCAGGAAACGGTCGGAGCATATCCGTCTGGTGTCACCAGCCGTGGCTCGGTTATGACCACGATAAATATAAAGTAACCCGGTAGGACACTGCCAGTACAGACCCTTTGTTTTTCCGAGAAGGCTTCGGAAATGGGAGCGGACTATTCTTCCAAGAAGGAGTGCGCGGCCGCCCTCCAATAGTCAATATACCTTAGATGCTTACAGCAAACTCTATAATAATGCTATGGGAATATTTAGGCATCTAGTTTTACTTAATTTAGGCGCGTGAACTGCAAAACCTATTTGAAGGATATGAATACTGCTTTTATTAGTTTTCACCCTGAGTTTTGCCGTTCTCAGAATGACAAAAACGGCAAAACGCGTCGAGTTTTTTATTTAAGGAGAATATAAATGGACTTTTTTACAGAAATGAAGAAGAACACATTAGTAGATACAGAGAATGGTGCTAAGGCTTATCTGACCACAGGTAAGTCTTTACTTGACCTTAATTACTCAGTTGGTTCTATGCGCGACTGGGATGAAGATAGAATTGTTAATTCTTATGGGAAGGCTTTTGAAGAGGATCCAGAGTTGGCTCTTCGTTGGCTTTTCTTTGCTCGTAATATCCGTGGTGGTATGGGTGAGCGTAGAGTATTCAGAGCAGCATTGAGGTATATCGTAGAGATTTACTCTACGCATATTAACTTTGAATATCTTTATAATATGATTGCTAAGTATGGTAGAATTGATGACTTCTTTTCTATCATTGACTATGCAGATAATGAAACACTTCGTGACATTGGTCGTATTATTAATATAAAGTTTTGGAATGATGTTCATGAATTTATGGACAACAGACCTATTACTTTGATGGCTAAGTGGATGCCTTCAGTCAATGCTTCTTCCGAAGCTACTAAGGCGCGCGGCCGCAAAGTCGCTAAGATACTCGGTATGTCCGAAAGGTCTTATCGTCAGCTCCTCGCTAAGATGCGTAATTACTCTAATGTAATCGAGTCAAAGATTACAGCTAATAATTGGTCTGAGATTAATTATGAGACTGTTCCCTCTTTGGCTAATCTGAAGTATAAAGATGCTTTTATACGTCATGACGCAGAGCGTAGAAGGAATTATCTTGAGGCTTTATCCAAGGGTGAAGCAAAGATTAATTCTTCTGCGGCTTTCCCTCACGATATTGTTTCTAGGTATATGTTGAGAGGAGATAGATGGTCTTATAGAAAAATCGAAAAGGAAGATGCTACTCTTGAAACAATGTGGAAGGCTCTTCCAAGAGAAGAGATTACTAATACTCTTGTAGTAGCTGATGGATCCGGCAGCATGACGGATAACCTGGGCAATACTGCGGTAACAGCTCTTGACGTGGCTAATGCGCTTGCTATTTACTTCTCCGAATGTAATACTGGCGTTTTTGCCAATAGGTATATTACATTCTCTGACCGTCCGCAGTTTGTAGAGTTTTGTTCTTTTCATTCTCTAAGAGAGAAATTGAATGAAGCTCTTCGGCACAATGAATGTTCTAACACAAACATCGAAGCTGTATTTAGGCTTATTCTGAATACAGCTATCAAGAAGCATGCTACTCAGAAAGATATGCCTGCTAGGATTCTCATTATCTCCGATATGGAATTTGATTACATGACTACAGGTAGGACAGACAAGGCTTTGTTCGAGAGCTTGGCCGAAGAATATGCGGCAGCCGGTTACAAGCTTCCTAAGCTCATCTTTTGGAATGTGTGCTCCCGCACAATGGGTATTCCTCTTACAGAAAACGAGGAAGGTGTAGCTCTTCTTAGTGGATTCTCTCCAGCTTCCATTAAAATGGCTATGACAGATGAAACAGACCCTTATAAGATACTTATTGACGAACTTGATAAGTACAAAGAGGTAGATAGGGTTTTTATGGGAATGTAAATTCCCACATACACGGTGTTACCCAAGTCTGGCTGAAGGGGGCTCTTTGCTAAAGAGCTAGGCGGAGTAATTCGCGCGAAGGTTCGAATCCTCCACACCGTGCCAATAACCGGGTGTCGTATAAAGGCAGTATTCGAGTTTTGGGAACTTGAGGTAGAGGTTCAATTCCTCTCACTCGGAGGTCATCAAAGAAGATTACCTACACGTGGTGATGACTGCTTTTACTAAAAATCTTCAAAAAAAAATTTAAGAAATCCGGTAAGATGTGAGATAAACCGGTAGGAGGACATTATGAAATATTTTTCAGAACTTGACCACAAGGTCTACGACTCAGTTGAAGAGCTTGAGGCAGCCGAGAAGAAGGCCCTCGAAGCTAAGGATGCGCGCAAGGTAGAAGCAGAAAAGGTAGAAAAGGCCTATGGCGCTATGAAGGAAGCTAAGAAGGCTTACGAGGTAGCCACGGAAGAGTATCAGAAGGCTCTAAGTGCTTTCTGTGATAAGTATGGTTCTTATAAGACCACACTTCGTCCTGGCGAATTGTTTAATCTAGATCCGTTCTGGAAGTTTTTCTATTTCTAATGCTTATAGGTAGAACTTCGGTTCTACCTATTTTTTAAAGAAAGGATAATATAAATGAAATCTAAAATTTTATGCGCTTTTTTGATAGCAGTAGTCTTTGTTCTTACTGCTTGTAATTATCAGGTTGTTGATTTACAGTATAATTTTAATTATGCTTATATTCAGCTTCAAAATGGAGAGTTGATTGAAGGTAAGGTTGAATCATGGACGGATTATGAGGATGGAGAACAACTACAAGTAACTATAGATGGTATTACATATTTAACTAATTCCTATAATTGCACTTTAGTTTATGACCCTAACCTTTGATACCTACTGACTTGGCAAAATCCAAGTCTTAATATATAGGTCGGCGGACGCGCCATTACCCTTTAGGATGTAGGATTAGAAGTTCAGCATTTAAAGAGTGGGGTTTAATCGTATGTAAATCCCTTTGGACAAAAGTCACACTATTGGGGAGTCGGGAAACTTTTAGTTTCCCGATTTTTTTATGCGTTGAGCCGAACCAGTGCGGCGGTG
Source organism: Christensenella sp. UBA3700 (assembly GCA_002372775.1). Lineage (GTDB taxonomy): Bacteria > Bacillota > Clostridia > Christensenellales > UBA3700 > UBA3700. Next base: position 1,354 of record DFIJ01000143.1, on the reverse strand, counting down.
CGCGCTGGTCTCCCTGAATCGAAATGCGTTTACGTATTTTTTAGGGCAAAATTATATAATTTCTATTACCTTTTTTTTATTATAAATGTAAACTATAAAGAGATAAAGGAGGAAAGAGGATGAACGCAGATAGTATTATTAATAGTATTCTAGAAGCTAGTAGCACTATTACTGAAGCGAAGCTAAAAGGCCTAGCTTATGATAAAACCTATAAAGCTACTATAATTAATATAGATAAAGCTGGTTTAGGACGCTATGGATGTCAAATTGATGAACTAAGGTTTGAGGCTATTGGTGGAATTAATGAATATTCTATCGGTGACTCTGTTTAGGTAAACGTCCCTCAAGATAATTGGGACAACCAAAAGCACATATTAGGCAAAAACATAATAGACAACAAAAATAAAGTTTTTTCTCCATTTGAATATTTATATAGTCCCAAAGATGAACCATTTTATAGTGATTATGATATACAGAATATGTATATTTGGGCAAATAACTTATATAATGCGAATAAACCTGATATAGAGCTTCCTGCGGCAGATGCTACCTCTTCTGTTATTTTTAAAAACGCAGAAGCTTTATTAGATTTTAAGTCTAATTATGATAAGCCATACACCACATTGGGCATCCGGGCTAAGTTCGACACTCAAGCGCTGGGCGCGCAATTTGAAGACGCGATTACTCATGGCCGCTATGGATTAAGAGTAAGATTTTTACAAAATGAAAACTTAATAGCAGCTTATGAGATAAATAGTGAGCAAATGCTAGGTAACATCTATAATAGTGCTGGCATTTGGAGGGAAACTCTCATTCATGTAGATGGCTCAATCATAAGCGCTACTCAAAGTATAGACTTAGAGCTTTATGAAAACGAAGACTTTAAACTCGGAGATGAAGATTTGTATTATACCAACACTACAGGTTATGGCCCTAGACCAGATGGTGGTAATATTAAATTAACTGACGTAGAGCTTTGGTTAGGATATGATACAAGGGATCTTCCTGATGAAAGTTTTATTTTAAATTCTCTATCAGATAGACAATATTTTTATAAGTGGGATGACGGTAAAAATACTAAACAATTTACCTATACTTATCTTCATAAAAATAATCAAGGCAAATTTGTAGAAGAAAATAATAAAATTTCATCTTTGTGGCGTTGCATGGGCGAAGATGAGATGAACTGGGAGCGAGTAGAAGAATATCCTAATAGTATTCATAACCCTCCCATATAGTATTTTATTACTCCTACACAAAGAGTTACTACTTCTAATGTAATAAGAATTAAAGGTAAAATTCTTAAAGAAGATGGAACTGAAATAGAAAGTAATGTAATTAATTTCTTTAAGTA
>DFIJ01000076.1 GCA_002372775.1 Christensenella sp. UBA3700 | reverse complement strand
GCAAGCTTTGCTTCTGTATAACGCATAGCAGCTGCACTATCTCCATCTACAGAGCCATAGTTACCTTGTCCTGAAATCAATGGCATTCTTACATTGAATGGTTGAGCAAGTCTAACCATTGCATCATAAACTGATGAATCGCCATGAGGATGATATTTACCTAAGCAATCTCCAACAACTCTTGCACTCTTAACAAATGGCTTATCTGGAGTAATGCCAAGCATATACATTGTGTATAAGATTCTACGTTGAACTGGCTTTAGACCATCCTCAATTCTTGGAATGGCTCTTTCCATGATTACGTGTTCTGAATAAGGAATCATGGAACTATGAAGTACTTGTTCAACAGTACATTCTAATAACTTAGAAGTATCTACTACTTGTTCTTCTACTTTTCTCTTTGCCATAACTACCCTTTATTCCCCAAAATATTTTTGAAATCATCTTGCTTATTGAAATTAGCATATTCGTAAATATACTCTTTTCTTGGACCAACATCATCACCCATTAGAGTTGTAATCAAGTGATCTGCTTCAGCCGCATCTTCAATTGTTACTTTTGTTAAGCAACGCTTTGCAGGATTCATTGTTGTTTCCCAAAGTTGTTCAGGATTCATTTCACCTAAACCTTTGTATCTGTTTAATGTATATCCCTTTGCTGCTGTTGCTAACATTTCTTTTAGTTCAACATCATCATATGCATATCTAATGCCATTTCTGTCTGTAATTCTATATAGAGGTGGCATACCAATATAAACGTGACCATTAGTAATTAATTCCTTCATATGTCTAAAGAAGAATGTAAGAAGGATTGATCTAATATGACCACCATCTTGGTCGGCATCGGCTAAGATGATAATCTTATGGAATTTTAAATTTGAGATATTGAAATCTTTATCAAATGAAGTTCCTAGTGCGTTTATCAAAGATAATAATTCGTCATTCTTAACGATATCAGCAACTCTCTTCTTTTCTGTGTTTAGTGGCTTACCTTTTAAAGGTAAGATAGCTTGAGTCTTTGGATCTCTACCCATCTTTGCAGAACCACCGGCTGAATCACCTTCTACTATAAATAACTCATTAAGCTCTGGCTTCTTTCCTGAGCATCCAGATAATTTACCAATTAAAGATGAAGAATTATTCTTAATAGCTCTTGCTATATTCTTAGCTTCTGCTGATTTTGTTCTTGCCTTCATAGCAAGTGCAGCTTTAGCAAATATAGCATCAATAACTTCTTTCTTTGCTTTATTGTTTAGATAATCTTTTATAGCATCTGTTAATAATCCTTCAACTAATGTTCTTGCTTCTGGATTACCAAGCTTTGTTTTTGTTTGTCCTTCAAATTGAACGTTTTGCATTTTAACAGATAAAACAGCTGTTAAACCTTCTCTAAAGTCTTCACCGATATAATTCTCTTGCTTGTCCTTAATGATATTCTTTTGTCTTCCTAAATCGTTTAAAGCTTTTGTTAAAGCAGATTTAAATCCAACTTCATGTGTACCACCTTCTGATGTTGGAATATTGTTAACATATGAATAAACATTTTCTGAATAAGAATCTGTAAGTTGCATAGCAACTGATACGATAAAGTTGTCTTGTTTCTTTTCAATGAAAATTGGTGGTTGATATAAAGTTGTTTTTCCTTCGTTTAAATAATTAACGAAATCAGTTAATCCACCCTTATAGCAATAAGACTTTGTCTTAGGCTTTCCTGATTCAGTTAAGTTTCTATAATCTGCAAGAGAGATTTTCATTCCTGCATTTAAGAATGCTAAATCCTTAATTCTTGTTTTAATTAATTCAAAATCAAATTGCTCTTTATTAAATACACGAGGATCTGGTTTAAATGTTACTTTTGTTCCTCTAGCTTTTTTATCATCAATATCTCTTACTGAAAGTTCATGATTAATAATACCGCTCTTAATCTTTCCATTAACTTCTATTGAATGGAAATCGGCACTATATACTTTCTTATCTCTAGCGATTTCTACTTTTAGCCATTCAGATAAGGCATTTGTTACAGAAGCACCTACACCATGTAAACCACCTGAGAACCCATAGTTCTTGTTATTAAATTTACCACCAGCATGTAATTTAGTGAAAACTAGATATACACCTGGAACTTTATATTTTGGATGGATGTCTACTGGTATACCTCTACCGTTATCCTTTACACTTACTACATTATCTTCATGAAGTTCAATTTCAATTGTGTCACCATAACCATTAGCTACTTCATCGATAGAATTATCAACAATTTCCCAAAGTATGTGATGCATACCTTTTGAGCCCGTTGTTCCGATGTACATACCTGGTCTTTGTCTAACTGCTTCAAGGCCTTCTAATACTTCAAGGTCCTTTGCTCCATAACTTTCTGACATATTTTATTTCCTTCAATAAAAATAGATTAGAGACTTCGCTCTTATATATTATATTATAATTATTAAAGGAAAATCAAGATAGACCACAATATATAGTGGTAAAGAAAATGTCAAAGACACAAAATAAAGAAAATGGCACTTCCCGTTAAGAAAGTGCCAAAAATATACTTTTATATAAAAATTAGCCTAAGAATTCAATGATATCTTTAACAATAACATCTCTCTTCTTTTCGTTTAAAGTTTCATGTCTCATCTTCTCATAAACTTTAACTTCAATATTCTTAAATCCCGCTGCTTGTAATACCTTAAGAGAAGCATCTCTTCCCTTTTCGCCACCAGTACATGGATCATCTTCACCCGAGAACATAAATATTGGAAGTTTTTCGTTGACGTCATTATAGCCATTAGGATTAGCCATATTCTTTATAAGAATAAATAGATCTCTAAGAGCTGAAACTTTGAAGCCATGACCGCAATATGGGTCCTTAATATAAGCATCAACATTATCTTTATTATAAGATAACCAATCAAAGTCTGTTTTTGGATTCTTTACAGCCTTATTAAAAGCACCTACAGCCATTCCCTCTAAGAATTTAGAGAAGTATTGTGGACCTTTAAATTTTTGAACTATATTTGCAAGCATAATGCCTGCACCTGCTGCTGGTTGTGGATTTGGATATCCAGAAAGTATAACTTTCTCATATACATTTGATTCACTCATCATTAAATCTCTTGCGATAATTGTACCCATAGAATGACCAAATAAAATAATCTTACCCACACCATATTTGTTAAGAATATAATCAGTAATCAATTTTTCGTCTTCTAATACAAGTTTATAGCCATCTTTATCTGCAAAATAACCAAGACAAGGAGCGTCATCTCCATGGCCTCTTAAATTGGACGTAATAACGCTATAGCCCGCATTGTTTAGTTCACTAGCAAGCAATTCGTATCTTTCTTGGTGTTCTTCCATTCCGTGAATAATTTGAATAAATCCCTTTGGTTTTGAAACATCAAATACATGAACATTTAAATTGTAGCCATCACTAGCCTTAATAATAACCTTTTCCATGAAATCCCCCTTCTTATCTATTTTTATTTTACAATGGGATTTATAAATTATCAATAACGACATGTAGCGGGATTTTTGCATAAAAAAATAGTTGCCATGTGCTATATGGACAACTATTTTTCTAATATACTTCTGGCCTTTCAGCCTATCTTCAAATTATTGCTTGTCTTCTGTAGCTGGAGCTGAAACAACTGGCTCGTCATTAACTACATCATCAACAATTTTACCATCTTGAACATCAACATGTTCTTCCTTCATAACTTCCATTTCGAAGTCTTCAGCAAGTTCTTGTTTTTCGTTTAATTCAGCCCAAGTTGGTTCCTTAGCTTCTAAAGCTAAAATTGTTCTACCTCTCTTTGTGTGCTTGCATGCAAATTTAACAATAAATCCAGAAGCAAAGCAAAGAACAGTAACAATCCAACCACCAATAATTTCAGCAGCTAATGCATAGTCTGCAGCATTGTATCTGAAACCAGCTTTTCCTAAGTTAATCATTTGCCATACAAGAAGTACTGCTAATATTGCTGGAGCGACATACTTAACTGAACCATAGAACCACCATTTTGGCATCTTGAATCCCTTGGCTTTTGTATTTAAGTTAACTTCGTCAAGAACGTACTTTGTATTGCAGAACCAACCTACGCATATAGCTTCTAAGATACCGATAATAATTAATGTGTATTGGTTTGTCCAGTTATCTACGATATCTAACCAACCTACACCGGCACCTGTTGTATATACGATTGAGATTAAACCAGCGATGATAGCAATCATCTTTGTTGTCTTCTTCTTATCTAATAAGAACTTATCTGCAACAGCAGCAGAAACACCTTCTAGAATTGAGAATGCTGAGTCTACTGCAAGAGTACATAACATAAAGTAGAATACAAATCCGAAGATAGCATTTAATGCTGGAACATTTGTTAACATAACAATTGATTGTGGGTAGATGATAAATGCTGTAGCAATACCAGATGCTGACATATCGTCAACTGTTCTACCTGTTTGATACATTGTTGTGAATAATACGATACCAGAAAGAACTGAGCAAGCAAAGTCTGCAACAGCGATAATCATAGCATCTTCAGCAATTGTTTCTGATCTTGATACATATGAACCGTAAGCAAACATAATAGCCATCATGATTGATAAGCTGTAGAATGCTTGTCCAATAGCATCTATCCAAAGTTTTGGATCTCCAAATGATTCCCACTTAGGAATAAATAAAGCACCTAATGCATCTCCTAAACGATCATTATTAATAAATCCCTTAATTGCAAGGATAACTAACATTGCAACTGGTAAAAATACAGTGTATTTTACAACCTTAGAAACTCTTGATGTTCCCTTTCTAATACATCCGTAAATGAATCCCCATGCAATTAATACGCAAACAAGTAAAGCAACTGGAATATTACCACCAGCGCCTTTGAATGATGTTCCCCATGTTACACCAATTTCATTCATCCATAAAGAACCTGCGGTATCAACATCTGAAGCTGATGTAGCAAACTTGAAGCTTACGATTGTCATAAGGATACACCATGCAAATACTACAGCATAGTATGTCAAAATGAAGAATGCATTTGAAGTAGCAGCCCATCCTACGAATTCTGCTTTCTTATTAATTAATCTCATAGCCTTTGGAGCACCAGCTTGTGACTTTCTACCAATAGCAATTTCCATTGCTAATAGTGGTACGCCAATAACTACCATGGCAATAATATATGCTACAAGGAAGGCACCACCGCCATCTTTAGCACAAAGTCCTGGGAATCTCCAGGCATTTCCTAAACCTACTGCTGATCCTACTGCCGCTAAAATAAATGATAAACGGCTAGACCAATTTTCTCTTTTTTCCATTTATAGTAACCCCGTTAAATGTTATTAATCTCTAATCAAAATTAGAATTATTATATAACAACATGCACGCATTGACTAGAATTTTTTTATATTTTTTTAGTTTCTCTTAAGATTTGACAAAACAAAAATGCCCAATATCTTAGTAATAATGGGCATTTTCTAAAATTTTGCAATTATATTTAAATCTTACAATTTAGTTTGTTAGATTCAAAACTTCTTCAAGTTTATAACCAAGTGGAGTTATCTCGATTGGCGTCATAACAAGCTCCTCTTCTTCATATTGTTCTGAATACTCATAAGCAACTTTTGCTTTAATTCTTACACTTTGTCTATCTTTTAGATTCATACCTAAATCTGTCTTGCAGAAGAATCCAAATAATTGAATATCGTTTGCGCAACAATTCATAATAAATCTACCAGCAATAAAAGCACCTTTTGGCAACTTGCTTGACTTAACAACATGAGCATAGAAATCTACAGTCTTTCCGTCATATCTATCTTTGTGATCAAAAGTATCTGTATAGAATACACCATAATCTTTTTCTTGAATCTCAATAACTGGAGCTTCTACATCATATGGAAGTTCTTCCTCAAATGCAGGCATTGCTCTATACTCTTTATCCATAATAAAGTATGCAGCGTTATTGTTTATCAACTTGAATTGTGTTTGATATGGAGCTAAATCTTCTGGTTTTTCTACTCTTGTAAAACAAACCAAGTGACTTCTCTTAAATAAGTCTGTAATCTTTTGTCTCATATTGTTGTAATAGATTGGGAATGTAGTCATATCTACCATTGTTACAAATTGTGCCAAAGATAAAATTCTTGGGAATTGTAATTTAGATAAATCCCACATACCATTCATTTCAACAATAACTCTATCTGGATTAGATTCTCTAACCCATTCACCTACAGCCTTATAATCGAAATCTTCTTCGTTTTCTATGTATTTAATTGTAGTTAGAGTTTTCTTTAGAAAAGCTTCATCATATTCAACTTCACCTTGTTCGCAAACAATAAGTAAAGTTCTAACGTTATAATCTTGTGTATCACGCTTTATAAGGTCAGTTATAAAACTAGTCTTTCCTGAATCAAGAAAACCGTCAACAAAGAATACTGGTATTCTTTCCATTGTTAATTACCCTTCTTGCTGAATAACTCGTCAAGCTTATGATCATCAATACCAGAACCAATAACAACAATTCTACCTGTGTAATCTGGTTCACCAAGTCTAATATCATAATCTCCAGCAACTAAATCAAAGTAGTACCACTTATCTGCATCTGCAGCTTTAACAATACCTTTTGATCTTAAGATGATACCTAGTCCAGAATTATCATCACATAATGTCTTTAGATATCCTTCAAGTTCATCTTTTGTAAATGATCTTGGAGTTTCTAATCCCCATGATTGGAATACTTCATCTGCATCATGTCCATCATGGTCATGGTGATGGTGATGATGATGTCTATGAATATGGTGATGAACTTCTCCATTTTCATCAGCAACAGCTTCTTCATGATGGTGATGATGTTCATGTTCATGCTCATCCTCTTCATCGTCATCATCGTGATGGTTATGGCAGCAATGATGTTCGTGTTCATCTTCATCTTCATCATCGTCGTCGTGATGGTGGTGGCAGCAATGATGTTCGTGTTCATCTTCATCTTCGTCGTCATCGTCGTCGTGATGGTGGTGGCAGCAATGATGTTCATGCTCATCTTCATCCTCGTCATCATCGTCGTGATGGTGGTGACAAGAACATTCTGGGTCATCACATTCTTCACCTTCTTCATGGTGATGTTCTTTTTCTACTTCTTTAATTAATTCTTCTCTTAAAGATGCTTTTTCTTCTAAGAATTCAACAATCTTATCGCCGTTTAAATCAGCGATAGCTGTTGTAATAACATTAGCTTTTTGGTTAACACCTTTAATTACGTTTACTGATTCAATTAATTTTTCTTCAGAAACCTTATCTACCTTACCAACTACTACAGTATCTGCAGCTTGAATTTGGTTATCAAAGAATTCTCCGAAATTCTTCAAATAAACTTTTGCCTTACCTGCATCTACAACTGTTGCTAAGATATTAATCTTTAAATCAACATCTTGAACTTTTTGAACAGCAACAATAATGTCAGATAACTTGCCTACGCCAGATGGCTCAATAATAATTCTGTCTGGGTTGAACTTTTCAATTAATTCTTTAATAGATGATTCGAAATCACCAACTAAAGAACAACAGATACATCCTGCATTAATTTCCTTAATTTGAACTCCTGATTCTTTTAAGAAAGAACCATCAATACCTATTTCACCGAATTCGTTTTCGATGATTACGACTTTTTCACTTTGGAACTTCTTAGATTCAAACAACTTTTTAATTAATGTTGTCTTACCTGCTCCCAAAAATCCTGATATTATATCTACTTTAACCATAGTATAAAATCCTCCTTCTATTAATTACGCGTATATATTTTAGCACATTATTATATTTTCGATACACAATATTTCGGTATGCTTATGTATAATTTGTGTGTTATCATATCACCGAGGTACAAAATGGCATACGAAGTTTATTTAAAAAAAGGTGAAGAAAAAAGAATAGTTGCTGGCCATAGTTGGGTTTATGCAAATGAAGTTAATAAGATTGTCGGAAAAGACAAAAACGGCTCACTAGCTACAGTTTATTCTTTTGATGGAAGATATATCGGAAAAGGATATATTAATCACCTATCAAAAATATTAGTAAGAGTATTCATTAGAGATAATCAAGAAGATACTAAAGAATTCTATATGAAGAGATTACAAGAAGCTAATGAATACAGAAAAACTCTAGGTTATGATAACTGCTATAGAATGGTATTTGCAGAAGCAGATAATTTACCTGCTCTTATCATAGATAAGTATGCAGATACTTTAGTTATGCAATGCTTATCTTTAGGTATCGATCAAAGAAAGAAAATGTTAGTTGAATGCTTAGTTGAATTATTTAATCCAAAAGGCATTTATGAAAGATCAGATGCATCTGTTAGAGACAAGGAAGGTTTACCTGAAAGTTGCGGCGTTTTATATGGCACAGTTGATGATGAAATCATCATTGAAGAAAATGGCGTTAAAATGTCTGTAGACGTTAAGCATGGTCAAAAGACAGGTTACTTCCTAGATCAAAAAGAAAACCGTTTTGCTTTAAGAAGATATACAAAAGACAAGACCGTATTAGATTGTTTCTGTAACAGCGGCGGCTTCTCTATGAATGCTGCTATTAATGCAAAAGAAGTAACATCTGTAGATATATCTGAACTTGCATTAAAGAACGTAGAAAGAAATATTGAATTAAACGGATACAAGAATGTTAAAACAGAATGCGGCGATGTATTTGCATTACTAAGAAACTATAAAAGAGATGGCAAAAAATGGGATGTTGTTGTCTTAGACCCACCTGCTTTTTGTAAATCAGCAAATGAAGTAAAAGATGCTTATAGAGGATATAAAGATATAAATATCTTAGGAATTAAATTAGTAAACAAAGGTGGCTTTTTAGTTACATCATCTTGTTCTCACTATATGACATTCCCTCTATTTGAAAAAATGTTAATTGAAGCTGCAAGAGAATCTGGCAGAATTGTAAGATGCGTTGAAATCAAATCTCAATCGCCAGATCACCCTTCACTTCTATGTGCGGATGAAACGCAATATTTAAAATTTTTCGTATTACAAATAATGTAAATAAATAAACAAGGAGCCGTGATTAAACGGCTCCTTGTTTAAATAAAACTCACCCACTAAGATTTCTAGTTTTCCCCTTATCATATCTCCGTGCCTTAATACTATTAGAAAATTTTTACCATAGATATTGTTTGGCAAAAAAATGACATCGTTTGGCAAAAAATAAGCCTGGCCAATTTTTATCAGCCAGGCAATGTCTCAAATGTGCGGATTTTACACGTCTTTCAAGAATACTTTATATGATTTGTATGCCTCATATAAATCAGCTTTTGAAATGATTTCCATAGGTGCATGCATGTTTAATACAGCGATACCAGCATCAATAACATTCATATTATAATTACCTAAAATATATGCGATTGTGCCACCGCCACCTTGGTCAACTTTACCAAGTTCTGCAGTTTGGAAATAACAATTATTATCATCAAGAATTTGTCTTATCTTAGCAAAATATTCTGGCATAGCATCATTACATCCACTCTTGCCACGAGCACCAGTATATTTGTTAAAGCAAATACCATTACCTAGAAATGCACCATTCTTCTTATCTGATACACTCTCATATAATGGATCTACCCCTGCAGAAACATCAGAAGATAACATCTTTGTATTTTCCATTGCATGTCTTAATTTCAAATCAGAATATATATCTGTTAAGTTAATTAATTCTGCAATAGTATTTTCAAACCACTTAGATTGAGCACCAGTTGCACCAACTGAACCAATTTCTTCTTTATCTACAAGAACAGCAATTGTTGTATAGTCGCACTCGCCTTGGTCAATTAAAGCTCTTGCTGATGAATAAGCACAGCTTCTATCATCATGGCCATATCCTGCAATCATACTTCTATCAAAACCATAATCTCTTGCATTACCTGCTGGAACAACTTCAATCTCAGCAGATAGGAAATCTTCTTCTTCGATATCATATTTCTTCTTTAGTAATTTTAATACATTTGCTTTTACAGCATCTCCATCTTCACCCTTTAGAGGAATAGAACCAACTGTAACATCTAAATTTTCACCCTCAACAACTTTAGTTGCTGTTTTTGTCATTTGATCTTGAGCAAGGTGAATTAGTAAATCTGAAATACCAAATACTGGGTCTTTAGGATCATCACCAATGTTAACAGTAACATTAGTTCCATCCTTTTTGCATACTACACCATATAAAGCAAGAGGTATTGTTACCCATTGATATTTTTTAATACCACCATAATAGTGTGTATCTAAAAGAGCAAAGCCATCTTTTTCATATAATGGATTTTGTTTTAAGTCCATTCTTGGAGAATCAATATGAGCACCAAGAACTCTAACACCCTTTTCAATTGGATTCTTACCAATAACAACTAAAGCAATGTTCTTTCCTTTGTTTGTAATGTAAACCTTATCTCCTTGAGATAATTTCATACAGTTATTAATATCTTCAAATCCATTTGCCTTTGCCATTTCGATTGCAAGTTTTACACATTCTCTTTCTGTCTTACCCTTAGATAAGAATTCCTTGTAATCGTCAGCAAAATTCATAACTTCTTTTAATTCAGCTTTTGAATAAGCCTCCCATGCATTTTTTGCGTACATAAAACGCCTCCTAATAATTTATCAATAACAATAATAACACATTTGTGTTATATATTAAACAAACAAAATGCCACAAAGCTTTCACATTGTGGCCTTTATAATCTATATTGCTTTTTATCTCATTCCACCTGGTCTTGTCATTCCGCCACCGCCTGGGCCGCCTGACATTGAATTACCACCATTAGAATATGTATTTGAAGATAATGTTATAGAGTAACTTGTTCCACCTATATCTAATGTATATGAACTACCACTTTGCATATCAGGTGAAGATATTAATATTGAATTGAATTGCTTAGATGAAGTCATACTCATATTAGATAATGTATTGCCGCTAGAATCTTTCATAGATACTACAGTTCCACTTGAAGCATAAGAAGATAATGTGTATAAAATAGAACCTTGAGATGCAGATGTGAAATTATTTGCCATACCTGAATATCCTAAAGCTATTAAATATCCGCCTGTAATTGTTCCTGATGATTCCCAATCGACAGCTTGGTTTCCATCACTTGCTGGACCTTGGATATAAATATAACCACCAGAGATTGTTATAGAACCGTTTGAATCTATTCCATCACCATTAGCACATACTTTTATAGTGCCACCTGAGATATTAATAAACACGTCTGTTGATGTTGTTGTTCTTGAGAATTGATCTCCGCCGAACATTCCTCCGCCATTAGAGGAGTCGCCACCACCTGCTGCATTAAATCCATCATCTGAAGAAGTTATATCTATATCTCCACCTTTAACAGCGATGTTATATCCTTCTAAACCTTCATAACATTTTGTAACAACAAGTGTTCCGCTATTCACAATTAGTGATGAATCTGCATGTACACCATCATCGCCAGAAGATAATGTTAGTGTTGCGTTAGAGATTGAAATTGAACCATTCGAATGAATTGAATCATCAGCAGTATTTATATTAATCTCTCCACCAGAGATTACCATATCCCCTGAAGCCTTTATTCCCTTTAGAGAATCTGTAGTAGATGAGGAATAATTGCTACCGCCGCCTGCTTTGATTTGAATCTCACCATCAATAATTTGAAGAGTAGCTGATGCAGAAATGCCATCTTCTCCTGATGTTATATCTATACTGCCATTTTCAATATAAATGTATCCTAATTCTGAATCGTCTTCATTTTCTACATGGATACCATCTTTACCTGATGTGATTACTAAATTACCACCAGCCATTCTAAAGCTATCATTTGCATCAATTCCTTTACTCTTAGCTGTAATAGAGACAGATCCGCTTATAAGTTTTAAATCATCCTTTGCAACGATACCATGTTTTGTAGAACTAATAGTTAAAGAACCATCGCCTTTTATGCATATATCATCTGAAGAGAATAATGCTCCATCAACTTTTGCATCATCTATTTGAGTAAATGTAGATGCTGTTGTTGTTATTGAATTTGTTCCTTGTAATACTAAAAATACTTTTTCTGCATCCTTTATGTATAATCCAGCAAATGTTGAAGATGTAATATCTGCATTTTGAAGAACTAATGTAACTTTCTCATCTTTTGCATCAACAACAATATATCCATCATTTAATGTTCCTGATATTGTATATGTTCCAGCTTTTGTTATAGTTGCTGTACTGCCAGAGATAGAAACTGAACTTGATGAAGATGAAATTGAATTATTAGATAATGTAATAGTTGCTGCTTCTTCTAAATCAACCTCTTCTTCTAAGTCTTTTTCAGTAAACATATTATCTGCACTTGGAACAGTAATTGTTGCTGAAGTATTACTATTTTGATTATTTGAATCACTGTTTGTTAATTCTTTATCGCAAGCCACAATTGATATAACCATTATTGAAATAACAATAATCGATATAATTGCAAGTATTAATTTCTTATTAACCTTATTCATACACTAATCCCCCTTTTATAGTTCAACATCCTCAATGTCTGCTCTCACCATAGATACTTCTAAATTTCCATTACGACATCTAATTGCATCTATAAGTTCTTTTTCTTTATTTAAATTCTTAATGATAATGTCATAATTCAATCTGAACATTGATCCCATATTTGTTGTCTTAACTTTAATTAACTCATGCTTTAATGTATATTCTTCCATTAAGTCTGAGAACACTTCCATATAATTCAAATCTTCAGGAATTGTAATCTTCAACTTTAAGTGATTTGCTTTATTATCTTTATCCCAGAAATTGAAATAGTTTAATGCCATTAGTACAAGTCCTGTTACTAAAAGAACTACTAGTCCATAGCCAACATATCCCATACCAAATGCAATACCTGCTGCCATTGAAATAAATATTGTAATAATCTCTTTAGCAGTTCCAGGTGCTGATCTAAATCTAATCAAAGAGAACGCACCAGCTACAGCAACACCAGCTCCTATATTGCCATTAACTAAAGCGATTACTACTGCTACGGCAAGTGGCATTAATGCTGTTGTTATATAGAAACTCTTTGTTGAATTTGACTTAAAGTAAGTCATGAAGGCAAACGCAATGCCCGCCACTAAAGATACTCCCATAACGATTAAAAATTGTGTTGTTGTCATTGTTCCATCACTAAAAATTGTTTCAAACATTGTTAATTGCCTCCTATTTTTTTTAGTTGTATTGATTTTTAAGCTACTAATTTTTGTTTCTTATATTCTCGTGTATATGCTGTTCCATATTTTGAGAATGATGTTTTTCTTATTTTATTCTTAGATAAATAATCTACAAGCCACATTGGGAAAGCTCCCGTTGCTTTTATCTCTACCATCACCTCGCCATTATCAAATAATGGGATTCCATCAAGCGATGTATGTAAATTTAAATCTTTATTTCTATATCGGATATTTCTATCAAATGTAATTCTTAAATCTGTTCCCTCTTCAAAGAAGGCTGATCTATCATAGAGGAGAAGCATAGCTGGTCTTAGCATTCCGTAATACTTTTTAAAATAGCTGATTTCATTTGCTATTTGAGAACTAGGTAGCTTTTCGTCTCCTTGCATAAAGGCAACTGCTTCATTCTCTTTTAGGGTAATCCTACGCTTATAAACCACCCCTTGAGATTTCTTTTTAATTTCTAAAAACACACTAGAACTCTCATTTGCTAAGTTGTAACTTCTAAGCCTTAGTTTTTCTTTATAAACTGGTTTTTCAAGAGATCTTCTAATTAGTAGATAATCTGGAGTGTCGTAATATAAAGATTGGATAGTACTCTCTCCAAATCTATCTTCCTTCATATGCTCCTTGACATAACTAAGCATATTTAAATATTCATCATGGTTTAATAAATACTTATATTCAACTCTCTTAAAAACTAGGCTTGTCATCTATCTTCCCCTCCTTACACTTTTATTGTAAAAAATAAAACTAAGGACAACCTAAGTTGTCCCTAAAGTTTACTTAAAGATTCAAATTAAAAATATTATAATGGGAGTTCTACAACGATATTGAATATTCCATCGCCGCTACCAAAAGCTTTTATTGTGCCCTTATGTAGTTCAACGATTTCTTTAGCCATAGATAATCCGATTCCACTACCTTCTACAGATGAAGCTCTAGTTTCTGGAGATCTATAGAATCTTTCAAAACATTCATCAAGGTTTCCACTATTAACACCTATAGCATCATTAGCTATTTGCATAATTAATTTCTTACCCTCCACCTTCATATCAAAAACAGTTTTTGTTTTTGCATATTTAGAAGAGTTTTCAAATAATACAGATATTAATTGTCTTATTAAACCTTCATTAGCTTTAATGTTTACGCCATCAATAATATTACATATAAATTGTCTATTATTATTCTCTAGCGCATTTCTAAATACACCTGCAAGGTCAGAAATAACATTAGATATATTAATTGTTGTTGTTATCTTTCCTGCATATTGAGCTTCATCAATTCTTGCAAGCGCGGTAAGGTTTTTAACCATACTCGTCATACGGCTTACTTGTCTTGCAATAATATGTGTTGATTCAGATTCACCATGCTCCATTTCAATAATTTCATTATTGGCAGAAATTATAGTAAGTGGAGTTTTTAATTCATGGGATGCTTCTGTTATAAATCTCTTTTGTTGTTCCATATTCTCAGCAATAGGAGCAAACACTTTTCTTGATACAAAAGCTACAAGACACAACACGCCCATAGTTCCAGCAAATGATACTAAAACAGAAATCCATAAGAAGTTATAAACACTATCCAATTGTCTTGTACAGTCAACAAATATTATTAATACCGTTCCATCTTCTTTTTCAGATACCTTGTATCTATACACACCATTGCTATAGCCTTTTGTTCTACCACTATCTAGTACCTCTTTAGCCATAGCTGCAGCTTCCGTTGAAGATACAGCACTGATATTCGTAGTATCAGTAATATATAAACCATCGTTTACTCTAACAGTAAAATATCTAGTTTCAAATTGAGTTTCTTGAGACATAGAAAGACCACCAAACCTTATACCTTGATTTCTTCCTATCATGTCTAAAACTCTTGGGTCGAATTTTCCATCGTTTTGAATTAAAACATCTAAAACTTCGTCGGCATTTTCGCAAACTCTAATATAGTTGAATAAAATGACAGAGCCCATAATAATAGTAAGAACACATACTACTGCCACCATTGTAATCCAAATATATTTTCTACGAAGTTTCTCTACCACTATTTAACCTCAAGTCTATAACCAACGCCTCTTACGGCTTTAATCTCACAAGTTGATTCTATAGAATCCATTTTCTTTCTTAGTGAAGATATAAATACCCAAACAACATTAATTTCTGCTTCTGTATCATATTCCCAAACACTATCCATAATCTTTGCTGTAGATAAAAGTACACCTTGATTTCTAATAAGAAGTTCCATTAACTTATATTCCTTACTTGTTAATCTAGCGCTTCCTTTATCTGTGGATATTTCAAATGTGCCAGGGTTCAAAGTCATATTACCTACACTATAAGATGGAGTATCTCCACCTTTTCTTCTACATAAAGCTCTAACTCTTGCAAGTAATTCTTTAATTGCAAACGGCTTTGTTAGATAATCATCTGCACCAGCATCAAGGCCAGTTACTTTATCGTCAATTTGAGATTTAGCTGTTAAGATTAGAACAGGTGTTGAATTACCTTTTTGTCTCATTTCCTTAACTACTGTATATCCATCTTTCTTTGGCATCATAACATCTAGAAGTACACCATCATAGTTAGTGAACTCTAACATATCAAGAGCTGCCTCACCATCATAAACAGCATCAACGTCATATTGGTTCATTTCTAGAACTTTCTTAATTGTATTAGACAAATCAATTTCGTCTTCTGCAAGTAATAAACGCATACGCCCCTCCTAAAACCTTACCTAAAGTGTAAAACCCTTAACTAAAATTTACTTAAATGTTATTTTTTCATTAATTCCTTCATCTTCTCTAGTCGTTTTAGTGCTTCTTTTAGTGTTTCTTCCTTCTTTGCAAAATGGAATCTTATATATCTATTTTCTTCTGTTTTAAAGAAGCATGAACAAGGAACAGCAGCAACGCCAACCCTTTCACACATCTTCTCACAAAAATCTAAATCTGATTCATAACCAAATTCAGATATATCCACAAGTACATAATATGCACCTTGAGGATTTGTGTGCTTTATACCAAGTTTATCTAATCCGCCAACAAACAATTCTCTCTTAGCTTCATAGTCCTTTGCTAAATCTTCATAATATTTATCTTCAAACTCAAGTCCAACAACAGCCGCTTCTTGAAGTGGGGCTGCAGCACCTACTGTTAAAAAGTCATGAACTTTCTTCACTACTTCAATAACTTCTTTTGAAGCAATAACATATCCAAGTCTCCATCCTGTTATAGAATATGTTTTAGATAATGATGAGCAAGATATTGTTCTATTGAACATACCAGGAAGTGATGCAAAATAAATGTGCTTATTTGGCTTATATACAATATGCTCATATACTTCATCTGTTATTACATATGCATCATACTTCTCAGCAAGAGAAGCAATATACATAAGTTCATCTAAAGTAAACACCTTACCACTAGGATTTGATGGATTACATAGTATTAAAGCTTTTGCACCTTGCTTAAATGCATCTTCTAATTCTTTTCTATCAAATGAGAATGTTGGAGGATTAAGTGAAACGTATATTGGCTTTGCACCGCTTAATATTGCATCTGCACCATAGTTCTCATAAAATGGCGAGAATACAACAACCTTATCTCCTTCATCCACTACACTCATCATTGCAGCCATCATAGCTTCTGTTGAACCACAAGTTACAACGATATTCTCTTCAGGATTAATATCTATGCCCATAAACTTCGATTGCTTTTTAGCCAAAGCTTCTCTAAAATTCTTTGCACCCCAAGTAATAGAATATTGATGGAAATCTCCATCTGTTGCCTTCTTTAATGCATCAAGCATTTCTTTTGGTGGATCAAAATCAGGAAAACCCTGAGATAAATTTACTGCATTATATCTATTGCTAATTCTAGTCATTCTACGAATAACTGAATCTGTAAAATCTTCTGTTCTTTTAGATAGTTCTCTCACACGCGCCTCATATATATTTTATTATCGCGTAAGTTATAAAGTTTTTCAATATTGAATTACTTTCCAAATAAACATCCTTGATATAAGTTGTCGTTTTTTAATCTATTCTCTATAGAGTTTAAAATAATCTTTTTATGATTAGCCCATGATGGTGCTATTAGAATGTCTTTTGGTGGATCTCCAGTAATCCTATGAACAATAACATCCTTGTTAATGTGAGTTAATATATAAACTACTTCATCAATATAATCGTCTATAGTTATTGGTTCATATTCGTGGCTGTTGTACATACCTTCTAAAACAGTATCTTTTATAACATAAGTTGAATGAATTTTAATGCCGCTATATTTAATTGAATTTAACAAATTAACTGTGTTAACGATATCTTCATGACTCTCACCTGGCAAGCCTACCATTACGTGACAAACAACATCAATATCGTATTTATTTAAAAGCGAAATAGCCTTTATAAAGTCATTATTTGTTATGTGTTGATTATTCTTATTATGAGTATTCTCATTGGCAGTTTGAAGCCCAATTTCGCAATACACATAATATTTTTGCTTATAAGTAGCTAAAAGTTTGCATATATCTTCCGATATACAATCGGCTCTTGTAGCTATATCCATCGCGACAATTCTATCATCTATTAAAGCTTCGTCATATTTCCTTTTTAAATTCTCTATTGAATCATAAGTATTTGTGAAATTTTGGAAATACACAATGAACTTATTTGCTCTATCTGCTTTATATGATTTGAAGTAATTTTCTACTTGCTCTCTTATGGATAGACATTTAGTGTTTTCACCACTACCTCTTTCACCACAAAATATACAACCACCTACACCTTTTGATCCATCTCTATTAGGACATGTGAAAGAACCGTCAATGCATATCTTTAACGTTCTTTCTTTAAATTTGTTTTTTAAAAACTTATTTAGGTGATTATATCTATCTTCCATTTTATTAAGTTAATGAGAAATCTGTATCGTTATTAATTACAAAGCTGTAGCCTTCATATATTGATTCAAGCTTTTCTTTAATCTCTTGAACATGTTCATCTGCTTTATCATCTTTAAAATCTATAACTAAATCGAAGTTGACAAATTTCTTATCCTCATCAATATAGAAACCATGCATTTGCAAAATATGTGAATACTCTTTTATTACTTGTAATACCTTATCTTTTACTTCCTTTGAGAATGGAGTATTCTCATTTTCAGCATAGATACCTGTAGTCATTATTGTTTGGTATTTAGAGTACATAAGAAGTGTTATATCTTTTTCAATTCTTTGAATTTCTGTAGCCGTTAAAGAATCTTTAACAGCAATATGAACAGAACCAACATGCTTGTTTGGCCCATAAGAATTTAAGATTAAATCGTATACACCATTAACACCATCTATAGCCTTAATTTCCTTCTTAATTTCTTGAATAAACTCATAATCATATCTTTCTCCAAGAATAGAAGATAAAGACTCTACTAATGCCTCCACACCACTCTTAACAACAAATACACCAATAATTACACCAAGATATCCTTCAATGTATATATTAGTTGTATAAACAATTATTGCTGCAATTAAGGTAGCTGCAGATAATATAGAATCCATCAATGCTTCATTACCAGAGGCTTTTAATGAATTAGAATCTACATCTTTTGCTTTCTTTTTGAAATATAATCCCAAGAAGATTTTGATAACCAAAGCTACAGCAACAATAACTAAAGAAACTATACTATATTCAGGCATTGTTCCATTTTGATAATGATCAATAATAGCCTTTATAGATTCATAAACAGCAGTCGCACCTGCAAATAAGATTAATGCCGCAATGATTGCAGATGTTAAATATTCAACTCTACCATAACCAAAAGGATGTTTCCTATCTGGCTTTTTCATTGAAAATCTAGTACCACAAATCGTGATAATTGAAGAAAGAGCATCTGTTAAATTATTTAAAGCATCCATAACAATAGCTATAGATCCAGATAAAAAACCAACGATAGCCTTAAATACTACTAGAAGGACATTGCCCCCTATCCCTACAAAGCTTGTTCTTAAGATAACCCCTTCTCTAGATTTATGCATTAAATTTCCTCCGCAAAATCTTTCATAGATATTCTTTCAAAATGTCTATAGTTTGGTTCAGCATCATCTGCTGGATAGCCAAGAGGCAATAAAGCAACTGGCTCTATGTTATCAGGTAAATTAAATTCTTCTCTTATAATATCTTCATTAAAAGCTTTAACCCATACATTACCGATGCCAAGGTTTGAAGCTTCCAACATCATGTGAGTCATAACAATTGAAGCGTCCATTTCAAACGAATTGTATGGAACCTTTATATAATCTTTTGTATATGCTTTTGTTTTATCTGCAACAATAAATAAAACTATTTTTGAGCCATATCTACACTTACATGCCTTATCCATTTTTGCTAAAGCATCTTCACTTCTTAAAACATAAACTTTTATTGGTTGTAGATTCTTAGCAGTTGGAGCAACTCTTCCTGCATCTAAAATCTTATCTAATTCTTCTTGTGAAATTTCTTTATCTGAAAACTTTCTTACTGAATATCTTTCTTTTATTAATTGTTCGTATTCCATGTTTCACCTACCTACTCTAATTCATTAATACTATATTTATTTTAATATATTTAAATATATAATGTAAAATTTTTAATAATATGTTAATTTTTTAACAAAATAATGTATAATAAAGAGGATATGTATAACACATAGGAGGGAAAATTAATGAAATTAAAAAATGTAGTAGTAGCCGGCGGTGGCGTTCTTGGCAGCCAGATTGCATTCCAATCAGCATATTGTGGCGCAGATGTAACAATTTGGTTAAGAAGTAAAGATAGTATTACAAGAACTCAACCAAAGCTAGATAAATTAAAGGAATCTTATATCGCTGCTATTGAAGCAATGGATAAGCCAGAAGGCAAAATGCCTGGAACTTGGTGCATGGGTATTGCTGATGTAGATAAGTTTGATAAGAAAGAATGCTTAGCAAAAGTTGAAAAAGCTTATTCTTCAATTAAATTAGAATTAGATATGGCAAAGGCAGTAGCTGATGCAGATATCGTTGTAGAATCAATGGCAGAAAACGTTAAAGATAAGGTTGCTTTCTACAAGGCACTTGCTCCACTTCTACCAGAAAAGACAATCTTAGTAACAAACTCTTCTACACTTCTTCCATCTCAATTTGCTAAATATACTGGAAGACCAGATAAGTATTGTTCACTACACTTTGCTAATTCTATTTGGAAGAATAATACAGCAGAAGTTATGTCACAAAAGTTAACAGATCCTAAGGTATTTGATGAAGTTATGAACTTCGCAAGTGAAATTAGAATGATCGGTTTACCTTTACATAAAGAAAAGAATGGTTATTTATTAAACTCTATGTTAGTTCCATTATTATTCTCTGCTATGGATTTATATGTAAATGGCATTTCAGATCCAAAGAGTATTGATACAGCATGGAAGAGAGGCACAGGTGCACCAAATGGTCCATTCGAAATCTTAGACGTAGTTGGTATTACAACAGCTTATAATATCGTAAGTATGTATCTAAAGGTTCCTTCATTCTTAGCTCCATACAACTTCAAGGGACAAGCTAAGTTATTAAAGGAAATGATTGATGCCGGTAAGCTTGGAAGAGCTACAGGCGAAGGATTCTATAAGTATTAATACTTATATAACTAAAATGACTAAGGGGATTGATTAATTTCAATCCCCCATTTTATTTAATCTATTTTGTTAATAATATTGTTGTTACACTCTTTGGTTTAACTGTAAACGCTGATGTGTCTTGTGTTTCTCTTTCGTGCCAGTAAGTATTCTCATATGTTTCAATAATCTTTGCTGATTTAAATGAACCAGAAGATAGTTTAATCTCTTTTTCTTTATTGTTATCATTTAAAACAACAAGTACAATTGTTCCATCAGCCTTTTTAAATGCAACTGTATTTACACCACCAAGGTCATATGGGTCGTTTATATCTGCCTTAACACGAACATCACCATAATCTATATATCTCATAAATTGGCCGTACATATAATATCTATATGGCTTATAGATTTCTTTTGTTTGTCTATCGAAATAGATTAGTCCATCTTCCCAGCCGCCAAATG
This sequence comes from Christensenella sp. UBA3700, assembly GCA_002372775.1. Taxonomy (GTDB): domain Bacteria; phylum Bacillota; class Clostridia; order Christensenellales; family UBA3700; genus UBA3700. The sequence continues at coordinate 8,299 of DFIJ01000076.1, read as the reverse complement.
CGATAGAAAGCCACCAAGACCATTCTGGAGTATTCATAATATTCAAGTCTTCCATTAGAACTTTTGCTGAGTAAATACCCATGTCTACGCTCTTGTCTACGCCACCTTGCATTACGCAATATTCTGACATAATAAACTCTTTATCAAATTTATTAAAATATTTAATAAATGAACGTCTTATTGATTTAGATACATCTGCAGCATATGAATGCATTGAAATTTCTTTTATATTTTTAAAGAATTCATGATCTTCAAATTCTGATAAATACTTCTTGTTTTTAGAAGATGCTAAACCTAGTTTATAGTTACCAGATTCATAGATATCCATAACAAAATTAGTATTATTCCTTGTGTTATACTCGTTTAATACTCTATAGAAGACATCATAGAATTTTGCTAAATGATCATAATCATAATGGCAACCTTCTTGTGTTGCCTCTGCTCCACCCCATTTCCATTGTGGTTCATTAACTGGTGAGATATATACTTCTATATCGTTATAACCTAAAGACTTTATAACGCTATCAATATATGTAGAACAAATTAAAACATAATTAGAAAAAGCTTCAAAGTTCTCTTCTTCAAGATTGTTTTCTTTTTCATTATCTGCATGAGTTTTATTATTCTTTGTTAGTAGATAATGAGGAGAATTGCAGAATAAAACTACTTTCTTAATATTGCCTATTTCTAAAGATCTTTTAAACATATCCATATATGCAGCATCTTTAGTAAAGTCATAATTATTAACATCTTTGAATGAATCTTTATTTACATATTTAGAGGCATCAAAGAAGCTCTCAGTCTTACAAGCTTCATCATAATGGCAATCACTAACCTCTACTGATCCGCCGCCGATATTGTATCTAAACAATGAAATTTGAAGGCCATCTTCTCCATAGATCTTTTGAAGAAGCTGAGTCTTAATCTCATCAGTTTCATTCTCTCCAACTAATCTATAATTCCATGCTGATGTTGCTCCAAAATATCTAAAAGTTTGATAAGTTTCATTCTCATCAAATTTCACTGTAATTGAATCTCTTCTAAGATAAGCAACACATATACCAAAAACTATGCCACCCAAAATAGCTAAACATAAAATTGATACAACGATAATTAATACTATTTTTTTAATTTTGTTTTTCTTTGCTAGTTCCATATCATTAATTATATCTATAATTAACAATTATTGTCTAGGGGGTATTTATAAAAAGAAAAAGGACCTAAGTTAATACTTAAATCCAATTTCTAAAAAATATATAAGGATGGAATTATGAACTATTAATTACCTATAACTTTTTTTAACAATCTCATTAATTCTAGTGTTTCTTCTAAAGATAATGAAAGACAGTTGCTCTTTAACATTTCTTGAGGCACTTTTAATGCTCTATCTCTTAAAGCGTCTCCTTCTTGAGTTATCTCTAATACTTGAACTCTTTCATCATCTTTGGCTCTTGAAATCTTGATGTAATTTTTTGATTTCAATTTTCTGATTAATGGAGAAATTGTTCCTGTATCCAAATATAACTTCTTTCCAAGTTCTGTTACTTTACACTTCTTCTCTTCCCACAATACCATCATGGCGATATATTGAGTGTAAGTTAGATCAAGCTCATCAAGTAGTGGCTTATATTTTCTAATTACCTCTTTTGACGCAACATAAAGAGGAAAACAGAATTGATTCTCAAGTTTTAAACTATCGTACTTATCCATTATTCGATTGCACCTAGAATTTCTTCCTTTCTTGTTAATCCAACAAACTTTCCTACTGGTTGTCCATTCTTGAATACTAATAGTGTTGGAATACTAACAATACCATACTTTTCTGCGATATCCATTTCATCGTCGATATTTAATTTACCAACCTTGATTTCTGGATGTTCATCTGCAATATTATCTACAATTGGTGATTGCATTTTGCAAGGACCGCACCAATCTGCATAAAAATCTACTAACACCTTATCGTTGTTAATTACTTCATCGAAGTTCTTTTCGCTTAACTTAATTACTGACATATTATACCTCCTGTTCTTTTAAGTACTTCACGATATCTAGACCAGCTAAGGCCCCCTCATATACGGCTTTATTAACTTGTAATAAACCTCCTGTTAAATTGCCGCATGCATAAATACCATTAATATTTGTCTTCATGTTTTCATTGACTTCAATAGAATCCTTGTTCATCATAACACCAAGCTTCTTCGCAAAATCTGCTCCTCCTGCTGTTCCTAGTGCAATGAATATACCATTTAGTTCCATCTTTGATCCATCATCAAATAGAACATATTGGATCTTCTCTTCTCCACCAACTTCAACAATCTTTCTTGTATCTACTGGGAATTCTGATTTTAAATCAAAACTCTCACCGTTTGTTAGAATTGTAATATCACTTGTTACATTATGCAAATCTTCAGCTTCAGATAAAGCATAATTACTATTACCTATAACTGCAACTTTCTTCTTTCTGTAAAAGAAACCATCACATATTGCACAGTAGCTTATTCCTTTTCCTTCAAAATCTACAATACCTTTAATGTTAGGTCTTAGTTTCTTATTACCTGTTGCAATAATTATTGTTTTTGATTTGTATTCATTATTAAGAGTCTTAATACTAAAATCTAAAGGTCCATTAAAACTCAAATTAATTACTTCTTCCTCTTTAACTTCAACACCTAGATTTTGTGCTTGCTTTATACCATTATTATATAGATCCTTACCAGAAATTCCACCTGGGAAACCATAATAGTTATCTATAAGATGAGCTTTCTCTAGTTGAGATTCCCCATGATATAAAACTAAAACATTCTTATTGGCTCTTTTTAGGTATAGGGCTGCTGAAATACCAGCAGGGCCTGCACCTATAATTACTGAATCATACATTATTATTCACCTAATAATTCTTTAATTTTGCTCTCCATTACCATTGGATCTTCTACTGGAGATACACGCATTACTACATTACCCTTTTGATCTACTAGGAACTTTGTGAAATTCCACTTAATATCATTTGGCTTCTTGCATGAAATACTAATTAAATTCTTAATTGCCTTCATTGCCATCTTATGAGCTACGCCTTGGATAAAATCTTCTTTAGCATTTTCCTTTAAGAAAGCAAAGATTGGACTTTCATTTTCACCATTTACATCAACCTTCTTGAATTGATCAAAAGTTGTTTGATATTTAGCTGTACAGAATTCATGTATTTCATTGTCATCGCCTGGTGCTTGATGAGCAAATTGATTACATGGGAAATCTAATACTTCAAATCCCTTTTCATGGTACTTTCTATATAATTCCTCTAGTGCTTTATATTGAGGTGTAAATCCACAACCAGTTGCTGTGTTAACAATTAGTAGTACTTTACCTTCAAATTCTTTCATTGAAACTTCTTCATTGTTTCTCTTTACTGCTTTTAAATCATAAATTGAACTCATTTTTTAAATCTCCTTTGCACTACATCTTTTTGATTGTTTGCAATTATATTGTATACAACATAATTTATTTTGTCAACACCAGATTTGTAAAATCTAATTTACAGGCGTTATATATTATCGTGATAATGCTCGTGCGTGCATGATGAAAATCTTAATTTTTCATCTTTATAGAATGCTAAATCTTGCAATTCTCCATTAAAATCGTAATCGTCTTTATGTTTTAATAGCCATGCTTTAGAATTATCTGTTAATTTAAATCTATATATGATTTGTACAGAACTTGCAGCAGTACAATGTGAATGGAACGATAACTTATAGTCAATAAAGTCCTCTAATAAGTCTTTATATTCGTCTTTATCGAAGATGGCTTTTGGATAGAATGGTTCCCCTTTTCTTTCCATTCTTGTTAATAGTTCGGCATCATCTATTTCGTTACCTAGTGTGTGATAAAAATGCCAATATAAATCTCTAGGTTCACTATATCTTGTATCTTTACCTAAATGATCTGCAATAAAGCCGTTATCAAAGAATCCTTCTTCTTTTAAGTATTTTTCTTTATACTTCCCAGCAAAAGCTTTGCATTCATCTTTAATATTGACATAGATAACATCAAATGGTTCTAATTCAAGTTTGCTTAAGAATTTATAATATAGTAATTTTAAATTCATTCTATCTATATTCTTATGTTCTTCGAATATTTCATCAGATTCGTCTGCGGTAATTCTATAGCAATCCATAACTTGTCCAACAAGTTCAAATTTGTTGCAATCTTTATACATATCTAATAGATATTTCATATCTGCATTCATGAATGCCTTATTCTTTTTATATTCTTCATAATCAGTAAAACCATCAAGTCTTACAACCGTTACAGTATCTTTTATTCCATTATTATCTAAGAATTTTAAGAACTCTACTTTAGATTTAAATTCTTGATCACCAATTACATAACCTGAGATTTTCAAGTTGGCAAAATTGTCGTATTCAATTTCCTTGCCAATAAGATATTTCTTATCGCCAATTTGAATACCAATTTCTGATGTATCGTCTAAAAACTTACTGAATTCAAAAAAACTCAACTCGAACATAATCTCACCCCTTAGTATTATTATAATCTAAAAAATAGAATTATACAAAATGTGCTTATAATAGCAAAAAAAATGACTCCTAATATATATTAAGAGCCATTTAAATAATCATAATAAAAATTAAATAACAAATATTTCTTGTGTTACAGAAACTCCGTATTGCTTATATGAAAATTCAACAAGATTTGTATCTTTTGTAACAATGATTGTACCAAACTTGTAATCTGTTACTTCTTCTCTTGTATCATCCTCATAAACAAGGTTTAATCTTACTCCTCTTAAATCTAATTTTTCACCAACTCTATAAGTTAGTTTTCTTGGGAAAGATTTAATCTCTAGAGCTTTTACTCTATTTTGCTTTTTAGTTGTTGTAAGCATTCCCTTTTTCCATAGGATTAAAATAGTTCCTAAAACTCCAACAAGTACTGTTGCTACAACAATAAGCCACATCCAGTTTTCTGGATCCTCTCCTTCTGCAAATTCATTAGTTCCTGTATCAACAACATTGTTAGACATTAGGACTGTATTATCTCCAACTGACAACTCTACCTCTTGAGGGGTGGTGTTCAAGGCATATGTTTTTTCAGGTCTCAAATAGTGAGTAACAACTGCAACGCATATAATTAGCATCGCAGTTAAGATTAAAAACATCATAAAACTTCCTATTTTTTTACTCATAATACCTCTGAAATATATTATCTATTTAAATTTTGTGATCGAAAGTAATTATAAATAATTAATATTTCAAAGAAATATATGTGTCAATATTTGGATAAAAATTGTCAAATTTTACTATTTCTTTTTGCTTGGCAATTCGCTAAGCATAGAATCTAACAAATCTTTTAAAAAATCTTTGTCTTCAACCCTATCTACAAGCAGCATTTGCTTTGCACCATCATACGGAATAGCATACTCCGCATCAGGCATCATTTCTATTGCAGATTTTGTTGGCTTAACTAAGAATCTATCGTCGTATATTCCGCCGACGATTTTGTCTTTGTAATAAATAATAAACTCACCCATCATTGGGCGATATTGAATATCGTCCAAGAGTGATAATTGTTCTAATATAAAATCTAAATATGATTTACTTGAAGCCATTAATTAAATATTGAATGTTTCTGGAGCTGATGTAAATGAAGCAAAAGTAACTGTAGCTCTCTTAAAATATAACATTTGCATATTGCCATCATCTTCATTATACATATTTCTTAATACTGGCATTTTATCTAGCATTAAAGTTTTAACTTCTCTTGTATCATCATTAACAAGTTCCCCTGCTATTCTTACCCACTTTCCATCTTTGAAAGCACAAATTTCAGCTTTTGGATTTTCAGCTAATTGATGAGAAACGGATTTTACCTTTCCTGTTTGAATATATAATTTATCTTTATAAGCAATTGCTGTGCCAAAAGGTCTTACTCTTGGTTGATCCTTCTCAACAGTGGCAAGATAGTATGTACCTGCTTCGTCTAAAAACTTTACAACTCTTTCTAAATTATTCATGATAACGCCTCATAGTTTTATTAATTAACAAAGAACTAATATTTTGATACAAATCCTTTGCCATTGTTCTTTTATTTTTCTTTCATTTTATTTTTAAATACTAATATTGCAACCACAAAAGCTAATACAGTATAACCAAGTACAATTAATAAAGGTAATATAAAATCATTAAATGAATCATTTACACCTATAATCATATTTTGAATTAGCATTGTGGCATTTCTAAATGGTAATACATTCATAAAAGTAATCATACCTTCATTCAATCCATCTACAGGAAACCACATACCAGATAATACTGATTGACCAACAATTACAATTGATGATACACCACCTATAGATTTTTCATTACATATTGAGCCAAATAATATTCCCATTCCAATAAAGAATAATGATGTGACTACACTTAATATAATAGCAAGCATCATGCCTAAACCAAATAATGATGTATCAAATATTCCACCAACCAAGAAAAATAATAGTGATTGAACTAAAGTAATTGGTAAAACAGATAATGCATACGCAAAGATAAATTCATATGATTTAGCTTTAGAAACATATAATCTTGTTAAAAATGATGTATTTTTATCTGTAGATAATAATAGCCCTGTAAATAATGTTAAAAATGCTTGTGAGAATACTACTATTCCTGGAGCTAAATATTTCATTTGAAATTGTTCTGTTAAATCATGGAATATTAAATAAAATAATATCTCCATAAATAGAGGCAAAGCTAATGTAAATATTAAAGATAACGGATCTCTTATTATTTCTTTTAAATTTCTATTTGTTAATGTAAAAACCCTAGATAGTGATTTATTCATTTAATTCACCTCCAGATACTATTTCTATAAATGCTTCTTCTACCTTTGATTTATTTGTTTTTATAAATAATTCTTCTTTTGTTCCAACGAATAATAATCTACCATCTTTCATTATTCCGATTCTATCAGATAAAGCTTCTGCTTCTTCCATGTAATGAGTAGTAAGTATTATTGTCATTTTAGTCTTTAATTCTTTTATTGTATTCCATAATTCTCTTCTTGCGATAACATCAAGGCCTAAAGTTGGTTCATCTAAAAACAATATTTTTGGTTTAGTAACTAAAGCTAAAGCAATAGATAATTTTCTTTGCCAGCCTCCAGAAAGCTTTGAGGCTTTTTTGTCTTTAACTTTATCAAGTTCAAATGATGAATAAATATATTTTTTAGTTTCTTCTATTTCTTCTTTAGTTTGACCTGATAATTTTGCATAAAATTCAATATTTTCTTCTACTGTAAGTTTTCTAGCTACAGCTGTTTCTTGCATTGATATATCAATTAATTCTTTTATTTTATCCGCATCTTTATTAATTGAATAATCATATATTAATGCATCTCCAGATGTTGGCTTAACTAAAGTTGAAAGCATTTTAATAGTTGTAGTTTTGCCCGCACCATTTACACCAAGAAGTGAAAATAACTCACCTTCATTTATTTCTAAATTTAAACTATTTACAGCAACAACATCTTTATATTCTTTTGTTAAATTATTTATCTTGATTGCCTGCATTTGGTATCATCCCTCCCATTAATGCATAAAATGCATCATCTTTTAATATGGCAAGACCTTTTTCTTTATCTCCCATAATCATTAAAGTGTCTCCTTCTTTAATATCAAACATCTTTCTTGCTTCAATAGGAACAGTAATTTGACCTTTAGGTCCAACTTTAACACTAACTATAAATCTATCTTCTGTTACAGTTCTCATTTGCCTCTCCTTATATTCTTACTTTTCTTACTTTTCTTATTATATAACATCAAATACGACTTTTCAATATTTTTGAGTAATTCATAAAAAAATTGTGATAGATTTCTCATATCACAATTATTGTTCTATTATGTATAAGGACAAGTATGGTAATACAAATGAAACACCCCTTAAATTTTGAAACACCCTAGCAAAAAAGTGAAACACCATTGAAACACCTTTGAAACACCCTTTCGTGGTAAGAACAAAAGTAAGAAATTAATATATTTATTTTTCACCTTAGAGACCTCTGAGTCTCTTTTCTTTTTGTATAATTTATTTAGAGGCATAAAACATGATTAACATTAATAAAGATTTTGAATCACTTGATTATTCTATTAAAACTTCATTTTTTAGAAACCTTCTTCTTATTTATTTTAATCTTTAACTTTGTTATTATCACCACATAAAGAGCTTAGCACATAGAATATAATTGATATTCCAGCAAATGACATACTAGTAATTATTAATGCAATTAAGTCAAA
>DFIJ01000166.1 GCA_002372775.1 Christensenella sp. UBA3700 | reverse complement strand
CCTTTAAAAACTTGTCTAATCTCATACGTTATATTTTAATATTTAAAAATTATTAAGTCAATATTACAGTACCCACACACATGAGAGAAAGGTTGTCAAAATTTACACAAAATTTACAAATAAAATTGCCAAAAATTAGATTTTACATAAAATTTACAATTAAAAATAGGAATTTGAAGAAATTTTTAAAAACTTTAAAATTTTTCTTGACGTATTAAGCGCGCAACTGTATATTTATTTACGCACGACTATTTTATGGGCGTATTTTCGCGTTTTTTATGAAAATGATGCTCAAGTTGATGTTAAAACTGGAAAATTATTAAAGGAGGGGACGACATGCCTCAAGATACAATCCTTACAAAAAGGACTCATAAAGTTAAATATGGCACAACAGAAAGAAGTTCTTTCTCTAAGATCAAAGAAGTTCTAGATATGCCTTATTTGCTTGAAGCTCAAATGAATTCATACAAAGAATTCGTTACAACAGGTATCCAAGAAGTTTTGGATGATTTCTCACCAGTTACTGACAGAGTTGGTAGATTTGAATTGCACTATTTAGGTTTCAGCTTAGATAGCACTCCAAAGTACACAATCAAAGAATGTAAAGATGGTGACCGTTCTTACACAGTACCTCTAAAAGTTAAGATTAGATTGGTACGTAAAGAAACAAATGAAATGATCGAAGAAGAAGTTTTCATGGGAGATATTCCTCTAATTTCTGAAAGCGGTTCATTCATTATCAATGGCGCAGAACGTGTAGTTGTAAGCCAATTAGTAAGAAGCCCAAGTGTTTATAACACAAGCGAAAAGGACGCAAAGACTGGTGTTGAAAGATATGACACACAAATCATGCCACAAAGAGGTGCATGGATTGACTTCCACCAAGATCAACATGATGTTATCTCAGTTTCTGTAGATAGAAAGCGTAAATTCCCAGCTACAGTTCTTATCCGTGCTTTATTAGAGAAAGGTACAAACGAAGAATTAGTAGAATTATTCGGTAACGAAAAGCTTTTATTAAACACAATCGACAAGGATCCTATCGATAATCTTGATGCTGCTAAGGAAGAATTATACAGACGTCAACGTCCAGGTGAAACACCAACTGAAGAAGGTATTAAGCACTTAATCGAAGGTTTATTCTTTGATGATAGAAAGTACGACTTAATGAGAGTTGGTAGATATAAAGTTAACAAGAAGTTATCTCTTGCTTACAGAATTGCTGGTCTTGAACTTGCAGAAGATGCTATTACAGCTGATGGTGAAGTTGTAGCAGAAAAGGGTAAGCTTCTTGATGTTGATACAGCTAAGGCTATCCAAAATGCTGGTATCAATGTAGTTACAGTAAAGGGTAAGGATGAACAACCAGTTAAGGTTATGGGTAACAACACAGTTAACATCTTAACTCAAGGTAAGTTCTCTCAAAAGATCTTAGATAAATTATTTGGTGCTAACTCAGAATACGATGATCAATTAGTTTACAAGCCAGTTTTAGATGCTCTTCTTGCTGAAAAGAAGTCAGCTAAAGACTTAGAAAACTACATCGTTTCAGATACAGACGATATCGTTGAAAAGTTAGTTGTTAAGCACTTAACAGTTGAAGATATCTTAGCTTCATTCAACAACAACTTAGGTTTAAGCCATGGTGTTGGAACAACAGATATTATCGACCACTTAGCTAACAGACGTGTTCGTTGCGTTGGTGAATTATTACAAAATCAATTCCGTATTGGTATGGCAAGACTTGATAAACAAATCAAGGAAAACATGTCAAGAACTCAAGATAGCGATGAATGCAAGATTCAATCATTCATCAATGTTAAGCCAGTTGCAGCTGTAATCAAAGAGTTCTTTGCTACATCTCAATTATCTCAATTCATGGATCACCATAACCCAATCGCTGAATTAACAAACAAGAGAAAGTTATCAGCTTTAGGACCTGGTGGTTTAAATAGAGAAAGAGCTGGTTTCGAAGTAAGAGATATTAACCATACTCACTATGGTCGTCTATGTCCTATCGAAACTCCAGAAGGTCAAAACATTGGTTTGATTTCATCATTAGCTTCTTATGCAAGAATCAACAAGTATGGATTCCTTGAAGCTCCATATAGAAAGGTTGATAAAGAAAAGTGCATCGTTACTGATGAAGTTAGATATTTACAAGCAGATGAAGAAGATTTATATACAGTAGCTCAAGCTAATACTCCATTAAACGAAGATGGTTCATTCGTATCAGATCGTGTAATGTGTCGTATTAGGGAAGATATCCGTGAAGTTGACAAGTCAAAGGTTGATTACATGGATGTATCTCCAAAGCAATTAATCTCTGTAGCTTCAGCTTTAATCCCATTCCTTGAGAATGATGATACAGCTCGTGCCCTAATGGGTTCTAACATGCAACGTCAAGCTGTACCTCTATTAAAACCAGAAGCTCCAATGATCGCTACAGGTATTGAACATAAGATTGCTTACGATAGTGGTGTTCTAGTTATTGCTAAGAACGATGGTATCGTAAAGAGCGTTGATGCTAAGCAAATCGTTGTAACAACAACAGCTGGTGAAGACGTTTACAATCTACAAAAGTTTGAAAGATCAAATGCTGGTACATGTATCACACAAAAGCCTATCGTAGATAAGGGACAAAAAGTTCTTAAGGGTATGGTTATTGCTGATGGTCCAGCTACACAAAACGGCGAATTATCATTAGGACGTAACATTCTTATCGGTTACATGTCATGGGAAGGTTACAACTACGAAGACGCTATCCTAATTAACGAAGACTTAGTTAAGGATGACGTATTCACATCTATCCACATTGAAAAGTTCGAAGTTTCTGCTAAGAGCATCAATAGACTTGGTGATGAACAAATCACAAGAGATATTCCTGGTCTTGGTGATGAAGCATTAAAGAACCTAGATGAAGATGGTATCGTTCGTATCGGTTCTGAAGTTAACTCAAAGGATATCCTTGTTGGTAGAACAACTCCAAAGGGTGAAGTTGAATTAACTCCTCAAGAAAGATTATTAAGAGCCGTATTCGGTGAAAAAGGTAAAGAAGTTAGAGATACATCTCTAAGATTACCACACGGACAATCAGGCGTTGTTATCGACGTTAAGGTATTTACAAAGAAGAACAAAGACGATATCGGAGCTGGTGTAAACAAGCTTGTTAGAGTTTATGTTGCTCAAAAGCGTAAGATCGGTGTCGGCGATAAGATGTCAGGACGTCACGGTAATAAGGGTGTTATTTCAAGAGTATTACCAAGAGAAGATATGCCATTCTTAGCAGATGGTACAAGATTACAAATCGTGTTAAACCCACTAGGCGTGCCATCACGTATGAACATCGGACAAGTCTTAGAAGTTCACTTAGGTTATGTTGCTAAGAAGTTAGGTCTTAAGATTGCTACTCCAGTATTCGACGGAGCTACAGAAGCAGATATTAAAGCATTATTCAAAGAAAATGGTTTACCAGAAAATGGTAAGTTCACAGTATATGATGGTAGAACAGGTGAAGCTTTCGAAAACCCAGTTACAGTTGGTTACATGTACATGTTAAAACTATGTCACATGGTTGACGAAAAGATGCACGCTAGATCTACAGGTCCATACAGCTTAGTTACACAACAACCTCTAGGTGGTAAGGCTCAATTCGGTGGACAACGTTTCGGTGAAATGGAAATTTGGGCTCTAGAAGCTTATGGTGCTGCTCATATCCTACAAGAAGTATTAACTATTAAGTCAGATGACGTAAATGGTAGATCAAAGTGCTTCGAATCCATCGTACATGGTACTCCAATCACAGAACCAGGAACTCCAGAAGCATTCAAGGTATTGATTAAGGAATTCCAATCTCTAGGATTAGATATTAAGATTCTAAACGATAAGAACGAAGAAGTAGGTATTAGAGACTACAGCGATATGGATACATTCCGTACAGGTGCTCATAATACATCTGGTGATACATTCTCAACAGAAAATATCCCAGGTACAACAGAAGAAATTGATATTAGCAATTTAGGCGCTGATAGAGACGATGAAGATGACGGATTAGGAATCTCATTCGATGATTTATCAGTTGACAACGATGGCGCTTCAATTGACCTTCTAGGTAAAGACGAAGATGATAGCGATTCATTCTCTTTCAACTTCGACGATAAGGAATAAGGAGATTAACTATGGCAGACGTAAATAATTTTAGTTCTATTAAAATAGGAATCGCTTCTCCTGAAACAATTAGAAGCTGGTCTCATGGTGAAGTTACAAAATCAGAGACTATTAACTACAGATCTACAAAGCCAGAGAAAGATGGCTTATTCTGCGAAAGAATTTTCGGACCAGTAAAGGATTTCGAATGTGCCTGTGGTAAGTATAAGAAGACAAGAGCTAAGGGTATCACTTGCGATAAGTGCGGTGTTGATGTCGTTAGATCTAAAGTAAGACGTGAGAGAATGGGTCACATTGAACTTGCTTGCCCAGTTACTCATATTTGGTTCTTAAAGGGTGCTCCTTATAGAATTAGTATGTTACTAGACATTCCTCTAAAGGAACTTGAACTAGTAGTTTATTACAATAAATATGTTGTTCTTGATAAAGGTCAATCAGATTTCGAATACAAGCAAATCATTGATGATAGAGAATATCTTGAAGCAGTAGATAAGTTTGGTTCAAACGCATTCGAAGTAGGAATGGGTGGTGCTGCTATTAAGAGATTATTAGCAGAGGTTGACCTAGAAAAGGAATACGAAGACTTAAATAAGACTATCGCTGAAGCAAAAGACGGTAGCCCAATTAAGACAAGAGCTGCAAAGAGACTTGAAGTAGTTCAAGCTTTCAGAACTTCAGATAACAAGCCACAATGGATGGTTCTAGATGTTCTTCCAGTTCTTCCACCAGATTTAAGACCAATGGTTGCACTTGATGGTGGTAGATATGCAGCTTCAGATCTAAATGATCTATACAGAAGAGTTATCATGAGAAATAACCGTCTAAAGAAGATGCTAGAAATCGGCTCCCCAGACATTATCATCAGAAATGAAAAGAGAATGTTACAAGAAGCTGTTGACGCATTAATCGATAACGGTCGTCGTGGTAAGGCTGTAACAACTAATAACAGAAAGGTTAAGTCATTAACTGAATTATTAAAGGGTAAGCAAGGACGTTTCC
>DFIJ01000056.1 GCA_002372775.1 Christensenella sp. UBA3700 | reverse complement strand
AGTTTGGAAGAAATAATATGAGTGGATTTTTGCCTACAACAAAACAAGAGATGTTAGATAAAGGATGGAATGAAGTAGACTTTGCCTACGTCATTGGCGATGCTTATGTTGATCATCCTTCATTTGGCCCAGCTATTATTTCAAGAATCTTGGAAAGCAAAGGTTATAAGGTAGGTATAATTCCTCAACCTGATTGGAAAAATGACAGTTCAATTAATGTTTTTGGTAAGCCAAGACTTGGATTTATTGTTTCTTCTGGTAATATGGACTCCATGGTTAATCACTATTCTGTTTCTAAAAAGAGAAGAGAACAAGATTTGTACACCCCTAAAGGTGAAATGGGTAAACGTCCAGACTACGCAACTATTGTTTATTCAAACTTGATTAGACATACTTACAAAGAAATTCCAATTGTAATAGGTGGCATAGAAGCTTCACTAAGAAGACTTGCGCATTATGATTATTGGTCAAATTCTCTAAAGCGTTCTATTCTTTTAGATTCACAAGCAAGTTTAGTATCATACGGTATGGGTGAAAAATCCATTGTTGAAATTGCAGACGCATTAAATAGCGGACTTCCAGTTGAAGAGATTACATTTATTCCTGGTACAGTTTATAAGACTAAGAATAAGGAACTTCTAAAAGATGTTATTATCCTTCCAAGTTATGATGAACTTAAAGCAGATAAGTTAAATTATGCAAAGAGCTTTAGTGTTCAATATTCAAACGTTGATGCTTTCTCAGGAAAGAAATTAGCAGAGCCATATCCAAATGGAGTATATGTTGTACAGAACACACCAGCTAAGCCTTTAACTGAAGAAGAAATGGATGCTGTATATGATTTGCCATATATGAGAAACTGGCATCCTATGTACGATAAAGATGGTGGTATTCCAGCATTCAACGAGGTTAAATTTAGCCTTATCAGCAATCGTGGTTGTTTTGGTGGATGTAGCTTCTGCGCTCTTACTTTCCATCAAGGTAGAATTATACAAACACGTTCTCATAGATCAATTATTGATGAAGCAAAATTGTTAACTCAAGACAAAGATTTTAAAGGATATATTCATGACGTTGGTGGTCCAACTGCGAACTTTAGACATCCTGCATGTAAGGAGCAATTAAAGAGAGGAGCTTGTCCTCATAAGCAATGTCTATTCCCAACTCCATGTAAAAACTTGAATGCGGATCACTCAGATTATATTGCACTTTTAAGAGAACTTAGAGCTTTGCCAAAAGTAAAAAAAGTATTCATAAGATCTGGTATCAGATTCGACTATTTGCTTGCAGATAAAAGTAGGGAATTCCTAAAAGAACTATGTACATATCACGTTTCTGGTCAATTAAAGGTAGCTCCAGAGCATGTTTCTAATAACGTTTTGAGATTGCTTGGAAAGCCATCAAACGAGGTTTATGAAAAGTTCGTTTCTGAATACAATGCAATGAATCAAAAGATTGGAATTAAGCAATATCTTGTACCATATCTAATGTCATCACATCCAGGCTCAACCCTAAAGGATGCGATTATTCTAGCAGAGAAATTAAGAGACATTGGGTATATGCCAGAGCAAGTACAAGACTTCTATCCAACACCATCAACAATCTCTACTTGCATGTACTATACAGGTGTTGACCCAAGAGATATGAAGCCAGTTTATGTTGTAACTAATCCTCATGAAAAGGCAATGCAAAGAGCGCTTATTCAGTACAAGAATCCAAAGAATTATGACTTAGTAGTTGAGGCACTTCAAAAGGCTGGAAGATTAGATTTGATTGGCAATGGTCCTAAGTGTTTAGTAAGACCAAAAGGAGCTCAAATAAAGCCTCATTCTGTTGCTAATATTTACGGTTTAAACAAGAATAAAAATCCAAAAAAGAGAAAATAAATTTAATAATTTTCATGCACACGCACATTAGGCGGTTGATTTTTGCGCATATATGCCTATATAATATTATTTAATTTATTATATTAGGAGCAAGAAAATGAAAATTTCAGATATATTCAAGGCTAAAAAGGCAGTATATTCATTTGAAACATTTCCACCAAAGGCAGATAGCGATATTTCTGTTATCTACGATGTTTTAGCCTCACTTTCTGATTTAAAGCCAGATTATATTTCAGTTACATATTCAGCAGGAGGAAAGAGCAACAATGCAAGATCATTAGAAATTGCATCGCTTTTGAAGAACAAATATCATATTGAACCTCTTGCACACTTAACATGCATTAACTCAACAAAGGAAAAAGTTGAAGAAGCTATAAACGTTCTAAAAAGAGAAGGTGTAGAAAACGTTCTTGCTCTTCGTGGAGATAGAGTTCCAGGTATTGATTGCAATGATTTCAAGTATTGTTCAGATTTAATTCCATTTATCAAGGAAAGAGCAGATTTTGATTTAGCTGGTGCTTGCTATCCAGAAGGACACCCAGAAGCAGAGTCATTAGATGTAGACATCGATAACTTAAAGAGAAAAGTTGATTTAGGTTTAACTCACTTAAATACACAATTGTTCTTTGATAACGAAGACTTCTTTAGATTTATCGACAAGGTTAGAGCAGCAGGAATTAATGTTCCTATTCAAGCTGGTATTATGCCACTTACAAAGAAGACAACAATAGATAGAACAATTCAAATGGCTGCTACTAAGATTCCAGCTAAACTTGCAAGAATGATTAACAAGTTCAGTGATGATCCAGAAGCTTTGAAAGAAGCAGGAATTTTATATGCAGAAGATCAAATTGCAGATATCTTATCTTCAGGCGCATCTCAAGGTATTCATGTTTATGTTATGAACAACCCATATGTTGCTAAGAGAATAACAGATAATGTCATTGGTCTTATTAACGGGGTAAATAAAGAATAATGCAAATAGAAAGAAGAGAAGTTTTGAGATATCTTGGATATAAGGGCCAAGAGATAAACGAGGAACTAGATAATAAGATATCTGAAGCTATTTCTATTTGTGAAAAATTAGTTCAACCAAAGAGTATTGTTAAAAGATATAAACTAGACAAGGAAAACAGAATGCTAGGTGGTACAACATTGCATCTTAAAGGAGACGTAATTTGGAAGCACTTAGAAAAATGTAGTGAAGTATATCTTATAGCAGGAACACTTGGTTTTGATATAGAGAAAAGAATAGCAAGAGCATTTAAAGAAGATGCAACACTTGCAGTTATATTAGATAGTGCAGCAACAGCTGCTATTGAAAGCTATCTTGATGATGTAGAAAAGTCTTTCCCTGAAAAAGATTTGAGATGGAGATTCTCATGCGGATACGGGGATTGGCCAATAGAGCAACAAAAAGAAATATGTAATTTACTTAATACTCCAAAAGAAATAGGTGTATTTTGCAGCTCAGCATATATGTTAACTCCACAAAAGTCCGTTACGGCAATAGTAGGTATTGTAGATGAACGTTAGGGAACAATTAAAGAAAGGTTATATCGTATTTGATGGTGGTCAAGGAACTCAATTTCAAAAGATGGGAATGCTTCCAGGAACTATTCCTGAGACTTTAAATGTCACAAATCCAAATATGGTTAGAAGAATGTACGAAGGGTACGTTCTAGCTGGCGCTGACGTTATTACGACAAATACTTTTGGTGCTAACAGAAAGAAACTAGGTTCTCACGAAGAAGTAGTTAAGTGTGTTGAGGCTGCAGCAAAACTTGCAAGGGAGGTTGCTAAAGATAAATGTGTAGCATTAGATTTAGGACCTTTAGGTGAACTTATTGAACCTATTGGATCACTTACTTTTGATGAAGCATATGAATCATTCAAAGAAGTTGTAGATATAGCAAAGCCTTTTGTTGATTTAGTTATTGTTGAAACAATGACTGACTTATATGAAACTAAGGCTGCTGTTATGGCTGTTAAAGAGAATTCAGATTTGCCTGTATTCTGTACTATGACTTTCATGGAAACAATGAGAACATTTACAGGTACAAGTGTTGAAGCCTTTGCTTTGACATTATCTCCATTTGTTGATGCAATTGGTATTAACTGTTCTCTTGGACCTAGACAAATTCTTCCAATCATGAAGGAACTTGCAAAGTGGACAGATAAGCCTTTGATGATTCAAGCAAATGCTGGTATCCCTGATGCTCAAATGAATTATCCTGTTAAACCAAAAGAGTTTGCAGAATATTACAAGAAATATATTAACTTAGGTGTTCAAGTATTAGGTGGATGTTGTGGTACAACTCCAGACTATACAAGAGAGATTAGAGCGCTTGTTGATTCTTCAGAATTCAAGCCAAGAGAAGTTCATGTTCCTTGTGCTGTATGTTCTGCATCTGATGTCGTTGTTTTAAATCAAGATTCAGTAGAAATTATTGGTGAGAGAATTAATCCAACAGGAAAGAAGGCTATGAAACAAGCTCTTCTTAATGACGACTTTGATTACATTACAAATCAAGCACTTGCTCAAGTAGAAGCAAATGCAACAATTCTGGATGTTAACGCAGGTCTTCCTGAAATTGATGAAAAGGCAATGCTTACAAGAATGGTTAAGCATGTTCAATCAATTGTTACAGTACCACTACAAATCGACTGTGGTAAGCCTGATGCTATTGAACAAGCATTAAGATATTACAATGGTAGAGCTATAGTTAACTCTGTAAATGGTGAAGATAAATCATTGAATTCTATTCTTCCTATTGTTAAGAAATACGGTGCCGCTGTCGTTGGTTTAACAATTGATGAAAGAGGTCTTCCAAAGTCAACACAAGAAAGAGTAGAGATTGCAGAAAAGATTATTAAAAGATGTAAAGAGTTTGGAATTAGAGAAGAAGATATCCTTATTGACTGTTTGACATTAACTGTTTCTGTTGAAAAAGATCAAGCAAGAAAAACTCTTGATGCAATTGCTGAAATTAAGAAGAAGTATTCAGTTAAATTCGTTTTAGGTGTATCGAATGTATCATTTGGTCTTCCTAATAGACAAATAGTAAATTCTACATTCGTTAAGACAGCATTAGCATTTGGATTAAACTGTCCAATTATAAATCCAAACATTAAGGAGAATGCTGAAGCTATTAAATCATTCAAAGAAACAAAGAATGATTACGACAAAGAATTCTTCTATAAAGAGTTCATGGATAGTGTAGAAAACAATATGAACTTTACTGTTGAAGAGGTAGCTCCAATTCCAGAAACAGAAAGAGATATCTTCTACTACATTAAGCGTGGTCTAAAGGGAGCAAAGACAGCTTGCCTAAAGCTTCTAGAAACAAACGACCCAATCGTTGTTATAAACGATTATCTAATCCCTGCATTAAATGAAGTAGGCGATGAATATGAGAAAGGAAAGATATTCTTACCTCAATTAATCGCTTCTGCAGAAAGTGCTAAAGAATGCTTTGCTGAAATAAAGACTATTTTAGCTAAGCAAAATGGTGAAGAAACAGATAGAGGAACTATTGTTATAGGAACTGTTAAAGGCGATATTCATGATATCGGCAAAAACATTGTAAAGACAGTTTTAGAGAACTATGGATATAGATTAATCGACTTAGGAAAAAATGTTGAGCCTCAATTATTTGTAGATACTGCCAAAAAGCATAAAGCAAAGCTTGTTGGATTATCTGCGCTAATGACAACAACAGTTGGTTCAATGGAAGAAACTATTAAGCTTCTAAAAGAGCAATATCCAGAATGCCAAACATTCGTTGGTGGTGCAGTTCTAAATGAAGACTATGCAGCAAAAATTGGTGCTACTTATTATACAAAAGATGCAAACCAAAGTGTAAAGGTTGCTAACTTAGTGTATAATCACTAGAAATTTGTATAATAACGCGTGATGTGTTATTTTAAGAATATAAAAACATACTAGGAGGTATGACTATGGAAAAGTTAAGAAAGAATATTTTAAATTTATTACAAGATGATGCAAGATATACTCCTGCTAAAATCGCTACATTAGTTGGTGTAGATGAAGCGGCAGTAGCGAAGGAAATAGCGGCGTTGGAGAATGATGGCATTATCGTTAAGTATTCTGCCATAGTTAATACAGAAAAGACTGGTGAGGATTTCGTAGATGCTCTTATTGAAATCAAAGTAAATCCACAACCAAGATCAGGTTATGATGCAATCGCCGAACAAATTATTAGATTTGACGAAGTTAAAGATGTTTATTTAATGAGTGGTGCATTTGATTTAATCGTTACTATTGAAGCTAGAACAATTAGAGAGGTTGCATTATTCGTTAGCGATAAATTAAGCGTAATTGAAGGAATTAAAGGTGCTTCTACACACTTTATCTTAAAGAAATACAAGGAAAGTGGTGTTAACCTTCAAAACGAAGAAAAGAATAATAGAATTTCATTACACGAATAATATGGATTACACAAAATATTTAAACAAGAATGCTGCAAGCATTCAACCATCAGGAATAAGAAAGTTCTTTGATATAGTAGCTGAAAGACCAGATGCTATATCTTTGGGCGTTGGCGAACCTGATTTTGATACTCCATGGGTAGGTAGAGAAGCAGCTATCAGAAGTATTCAAAAAGGTTACACACAATATACAAGTAACTTTGGTATGCCAAAATTAAGAGAATTAGTTAGTAAGTACTACAAGGAAAGATATGAACTTGAATATAATCCATCTTGCGAGATTATGTGCACAGTTGGAGCTTCAGAAGCTATTGACTTAGCATTAAGAACATTGGTTTCAGAAGGGGAAGAGGTACTTGTACCAGATCCATCATATGTATCATACAAGCCTTGTGTTACATTAGCTGGAGCTACACCAGTTCCAATTAAGTGTTCAGAAAAGCATGATTTCAAAGTAACACCGGAAGCTTTAGAGGCAGCAATTACTTCAAAGAGTAAGGTTTTAATTCTTCCATATCCAAATAACCCAACTGGTTCTATTATGGATAGGGATGATTTAGCAAAGATTGTTCCTATAATTCTAAAGCATGATTTGCTAGTTATTAGCGATGAGATTTATTCAGAATTAACATATACAGAAAAAGGACACGTTTCAATTGCTACTTTTGATGGCATTAAAGAAAGATGTGTTGTTGTAAATGGATTCTCTAAAGCATTCGCTATGACAGGTTGGAGATTAGGCTATGCTTGTGCTCCAAAAGAAATCATTAACGTAATGTACAAGATTCACCAATATGGAATTATGTGTTGCCCAACAGCAAGCCAATATGCAGGTATTGCTTGTCTTGAAAATGGCTTTAATGAGAATTTCTCAACAATTGAAGATATGAAAGAGCAATACAACATAAGAAGAAGATTCCTAGTTAGTGAATTTAATAAGATGGGTCTTCATTGCTTTGAACCAAAAGGAGCTTTCTATGTATTCCCATGTGTTGAATCACTAGGAATGGATGGTGAGGAATTTGCTAATACTTTATTTAAAGAAAAGAATTTGGCAGTAGTTCCAGGCAGCGCGTTTGGTGATAGCGGAAAGAATTTCATAAGAGTAAGCTATGCTTATAGTATGCAAAAACTTGAAAAGGCTATAGAGCTTATTAAAGATTTTGTTAACGAGCATAAGAAATAGGAGATTATATGACAAAGATAGCAATTAAATTATCTGACGGAAGAGAAATGAGAGCAGAACTTGATGAAAAGAATGCTCCAATTACAGTAGCTAATTTTTTAAAACTTGTAGATGAAGATTTCTATAACGGATTAATCTTCCATAGAGTTATTCCTGAATTTATGATTCAAGGTGGCGGAATGAATCCTTCTTTAGAAGAAAAGATGGCAAAGCCAATCAAGGGTGAGTTTATCCAAAATGGTGTATCAAATCCTTTAAAACATAAGTTAGGAACTTTATCTATGGCTAGAACATCTGATCCAAATTCAGCTTCTTCGCAATTCTTTATTTGCGTTACAGATACTCCTCACTTAGATGGAGCATATGCTGCTTTTGGTAAGCTTTGTGATGCAGAATCAGAACAAGTAGCAATAGATATATCTAATGTTCAAACAGCAAGCATTTGGTATTATCAAGATGTTCCTGTAAAACCAATAGTAATTTCTTCAATCGAAAGAATATAAAAACA
>DFIJ01000075.1 GCA_002372775.1 Christensenella sp. UBA3700 | reverse complement strand
CTAAATGTTATAAAAGACAATGAAGCAGATACCGTTGTTATTGCTGGAATGGGTGGCCGTGAAATTATAAAGATTCTATCTAATAGACCTAGTGGAATTGAAAAATTAGTTTTATGTCCTCATACAGAAGTTGACATCGTAAGAGAATTCTTATCAGCAAATGATTTCTTTATAGAGAAAGATTATGTTGTAAAAGAAGATAAACATTTCTATAGCATTATAGTTGCCATAGCAAATAAAAAAGATGAATTATCTGAAAAAGAAATACTTCTTGGAAAGGATAATAAAAGCAATTCAATCTACGTAATGTACCTTGATTATCTTTTAGATAAATACACAAAATTGTTGGAAAAAGGCATTACAGGTGAGAATAAAGACAAATATGAGAAATATTTGCAAATAATAAATAAGGAAAGAAATGAAGGCTAAATCATTAATTGAACTAATTGAAAATATAGCACCTTTATATCTTGCTGAAGAGTTTGATACTCCAGGACTTTGTTGTGGAAGTAAAAGCCAAGATGTTAATAAGGTTCTTGTTTGCGAAAACGTTTCAATGGATGTTTTAGATGAAGCAATTGATAATAATTGCGAAATGATAGTTTCTCATCATCCTGCTGTATTTGGTGAAGAGATTGTAGATCAATTTACTCAAGATATAGTAGACAAAGCAAAGAAGAACAAGATTATCTTATATAGCGCTCATACTAACCTAGATTCAACAATTGGTGGTATAAACGATAAATTATGCGAACTTCTAAAAATTAACGTTCTAGGCGGCTATAATACATGCCATAGATTAGGTGAATTTGAAAGAGAGGGCACACTTAAAGAAAAGAGCGAAGAGATAGCTAAGCTTTTAAATGATAATCATATAAGAACTGTAGGCGATTTAAATAAGACAATTAAAACAGTTTGTGTATCTTGTGGAGCAGGTGCCAGAGATGATGAATTAATTGAAGAGATAAAAAATAAGAACGTCGATGTTGTTATTGGCGGTGAAAATAAAATATCTCTAGCAATTAAGATGAAATATTATAATGTGGCTTTAATAGAAGTTGGTCATTATAATAGTGAAATTATTTGTATGGATATTTTCTACGATATGCTAAAAGTTAGTGGAGTAGAGATTATAAAAAGTAAAAAAGATATAGACCCTTACAATAAGTAAGAAGAGGAGATAAAAATGAATTTAGTAAAGATTTTAGAGTTACAAGAAGCTTATATTAGTGCGGCTAAATTTCAAGATGAGTACAACAAGGAACCAATTTGTGTTGAGTATAATCAAATAAAGGAAAAAAGATCAGCACTAAAGGATGAAGCTAATAGTTATGTTGTTGCAATTAACTCACAATATAAACAATTAGCCGAAGCTAACAATAAATTTAAAGCTATCAATGATAAGATTAATGAAGCATTAGAAGAGAAGTATCAAAACCTTCCAGCAGACCAATTATCTTATATGGCTCAAAGCTTAGAAGGCGATATGAATGCATTAAATGGAATTAGCAATGAAGTTATGAAATTAAATATGGCTTTATCTGATTCTATTAAAAGATTAAATGTTACAATGCAACAATATGCTCAAGTTGATGCTAAGAGAAATGAACTAAAGGCAAAGAAAGAGACATTTGATACTCAAGTTGTTATGCCTAAGATGACAGAATTAAAGGATAAGATTAAAGCTGTTAGAGATTCTATGAATCCAAGTGATGTAGCTTTATATGAAGAAACAAGAAATATTATTCAAAAGCCAAGAGTTGTTGTTCCTCTAAGAGAACAAAACTGTGGTGGTTGCGGTCTTGAGTTAAATGCTACTGCACTTAAGAACGTAATGGATGATGGATACGCTAAGTGCCCAAGCTGCGGAAGAATCGTATTTAAGCAATAATGAAAATAGAAAAACTAAAATCTTTGATTTTAAGACCATTCCTAGCAGGGCTAATAGCCCTAGCTGTTGGGGGTGGTCTTTTTATATATTATTACTGCTATTATGAGAATCCATCTGTAGCAAGTTATGTAATAACGGGTGCTATTGCAGTTATGGGTGTGCTTGCTTGGCTGTCTACTATTTGGTTTCTTATTAACCATCTTTTAAGAAGTAAAGTAAAGAATAATGGCCAATTAGTGAAGGCTAGTTACGTATCTCATGAAACGCATGTATCTGCTGCTAAAGTTAATTATTATTCAATAACATATAAATATGAACTTAATGGAAAAGAGTATACAAAAAAGAGCAAGTCTGAATTTGTATGGAAAGAAGTATTAACTCTAAGAGCAATAAAAGAATTCAATATTAAAGTTTTAAATAGTAGGGTAGTTCTAGATGATGATTTAGAAGACCTATTTGAAAAGAATAAAGAGCTTGTTAAATTAGAGCAACAAAAGTATGATGAAGCCTATAAGCAAGTAGATAATCTTTTAAGAAACAGTTAAAAAAAATGGAGACCATATGGTCTCCAAATTTATCGTTTATCACAATAATTAAATCATAGTAGCAACTAAATCTTGCATGTTGTAAATCTTAGGTTCTGTAACTGTTGTTAAGAACTTAGCAGCTTTAACTGCGCCTTTAGCAAATACAAGTTTAGATTGAGCTTCATGAGCAACAGTAACGATTTCATCTTGTCCAATAAACATAACATCATGTTTACCAACGATTGTACCACCTCTGATAGCGTGGATACCGATTTCGTTTCTTTCTCTTCTCTTGTTCTTATCATGTCTACCATATGTGAAGAATTTGCTATTGTTGTATTCTTCATTAATAGCATCAGCAATAGAGATAGCTGTTCCTGATGGAGCATCAACTTTTAAGTTGTGGTGTTGTTCAACGATTTCAATTTCAACATCTTCTTTAAGAACCTTAGCAGCGCTTCTGCAAAGAGCGATTAGAACATTGATGCCAACACTCATATTGCTTGATCTAAAGATAGGGATGATTTTTGATGCTTCTAATACTTGTGCATCTTGTTCCTTTGTGTAACCAGTAGTGCATAGAACTGCTGGAACCTTATTCTTTGTGGCATATTCTAAAATGTCATCTAAAGCATCTGGTCTTGAGAAATCGATAAGAGCATCAACTTTAACATTGATATCCTTAGCTGATTTGAATACAGGAACATCGAATTTAGATGGATCAGCAAACTTATCAACGCCACCTACTAAAGTAGCATCGCTATCATTGTTGATTAACTCAACAAGACTATGACCCATTTTTCCACCAATACCATAAACTAAAATATTCATCATATCACCTATATAATCTTTAAATCTTTCATTAAGGCTTCTAATTTTTCTGCCTTATCTGCACTCATTGGAGTAAGAGGTAATCTTAGGATATTCTTACAGAAACCTAACTTGTAAGCTGCATACTTAACAGGAATAGGATTTACCTCGTAGAATAATCCAGCAATAAAATCTTTGTACTTTTCAAATGTAGCAGTAGCACTATCGAAGTTTCCATTTAAACAATCTTTAACGATTGAACCAATTTGTTTTGGTTGAATGTTTGAAGCAACAGAGATTAAACCTTTACCGCCATTTTCCATAGCTAATAAAACTCTATCATCATCACCAGAATAATAATTAACTTGTGTTCCTTGAACAGCCTTAGCCATTTCAACGATTTGTTCTGGCTTGCCACAAGCATCTTTAATACCGCAAAGATTCTTAATAGTAGTCATCTTCTTTAATGTTTCAGGAAGAATATTAACACCTGTTCTTCCTGGAACGTTGTATGCGATAACTGGAATTGAAGAAGCTTCACAAATTGCTTTGTAGTGTAGGTATAAACCTTCTTGTGTACACTTGTTGTAGAAAGGAGTAACAACTAGAGCTGCGTCAGCTCCAAGTTCTGCTGCGTGAATTGTGTTTTCAATTGCAGTCTTAGTGCAGTTTGAACCTGTACCAAAAATTACTGGAACTCTATGATTTACTGTTTTGATAGCAAACTTCATGATGGCTTCCTTTTCTTCGCTAGTCATTGTAGGTGGTTCACCTGTTGTGCCTAGGAAAAGTAGGGCATCAATTCCATTAGAAATTTGGTATTCGATTAATTTTTCAAATCCTGCGAAATCAATCCCGTCTTCTGTGAATGGAGTGATTAATGCAGTTGCAGTACCTTTAAACATAAATTTATATAACCTCTTTTATTAACTTATTTAATCATGTTGTTGTTGATCATGTATTCAGCGATTTGTACAGCGTTAGAAGCAGCACCCTTTCTGATGTTGTCTGCGCATACCCAGAAGTTAGCTCCGCTATCTACTGTATCATCGATACGAATACGTCCAACTAATGTAATATCTGAACCTGTTGAATTGATTGGCATTGGATATACATTGTTTGCTACATCGTCAACAATCTTTAAACCAGGAGCATTTTCAAGAACCTTTAAAATAGCTTCCTTTGTAACTGGCTTGTTGAATTCAACGTTGATAGATTCAGAGTGAGAGTTTAATACAGGAACTCTTACGCAAGTAGCTGTAACCTTAATCTTGTCATCTCCAAGAATCT
This sequence comes from Christensenella sp. UBA3700, assembly GCA_002372775.1. Classification (GTDB taxonomy): domain Bacteria; phylum Bacillota; class Clostridia; order Christensenellales; family UBA3700; genus UBA3700. The sequence goes on along the minus strand of DFIJ01000075.1, from coordinate 11,138 downwards.
TCTTTGTTTCGTTAACCATCTTCATTTCTTCCTTTGTGTAACCATTATCCATGAATACGTCAATGTGTGGAAGACAGTTGTTAGCGATTTGATATGGGAACTTCTTTGTTTCATACTTTTCGCCATTAACGAAAGCCTTTAATCCTTCTAATAAATCATTGTATCCAGCAACACCAGCACCTGATACAGCTTGGTATGTTGAATATATAACTCTCTTTAAACCGAAAGCATCATATAAAGGTTTTAATAAAACCATTGCTTGAATTGTAGAGCAGTTAGGGTTAGCAATGATACCATTGTTCCATGTAATATCTTGAGGGTTAACCTCAGGAACTACTAGAGGAACCTTTGGATCCATTCTCCATTGAGCTGAGTTATCGATAACTACAGTTCCGATTGAAGCAAATACTGGAGCAAATCTTTCTGATGTCTTACCACCAGCAGAGAATAGGGCAATATCAACCTTTCCCTTTAATGCATTAATATTTTCATCAGTTAATTCGATAACTGTATGATCTTTGCCCATGAAATTGATAACCTTACCAGCAGACTTTGCTGATGCAAATAAATAATAATTTTCTACTGGAAGTTGCTTTTCTGTTAATACTTCTAGGAATTTGCTTCCTACCATACCTGTTGCGCCTACTACAGCAATATTGTATTTTCTCATTTTTAAGTCTCCTTTTGACCAAAATTTTATTTTTATTGTAAAAAAAATGATGCATCAGTTTATAGATGCACCACAAATAATTATTATAATTCTTTGATAGTAGCTTAAAGCACTCCATCCTTTTATGGATGACAGTTATAAAGTTGTTCACCTTATACCCAGCGTAAGTCTAATTCAAGATTCAACTTCACTTCGGCGATAGCTCCTTTCTTTGGTACCTCTTGAAGTATTATTCCAAATACTAATAGGAATCGCGCCTCTATAAACTGACAAGATAATAGCACAATAGATTTTATGATGTAAAGCAAAATAATATAGTATTTTTATTATTTTTTCATCTTAAATAATGTAATAAACAATGTTATAATAATTACGATGCTAGATATGATACAAGACAAGTTAAAGGTTATCGTTTTTAAAGAAGAGAATTTTTATTTAAAAACTCATGTTTTCTAGTGTGCAAAAATCATAAAATTTGATAGGGGAAAATGTTTATGAAATATGCTCAAATTACTAAGTATTTGCAAGAATATAAATCTATAGATTTAAAAGCTTATATTGAGAATCATCCATTATCTAAAAATCCAGGTCACGATTTTGAGGTTTATTACAAGGATTTAAATGCTCGTTTTATGAACGATGTAGAGAGTCTTGTTTCAAACAATAAAGAGCTAGATGGAGATAACTATTTTAAGCATCTTCAAGAACACAAAATTGAATGGGAAACTCGCTCAATGGAGAAGGCAAAGATTGAGAATGCAGATGATATTTTCTTGTTCTCATTAATAGTGGCTGCTGTAAGAACAGATCATTTTGAATCAGGTAACTTTTGTAAGCATGTTGAAAATGGTAGTATTGCAAGGTGGCTAGAGGCGTTAAAAAAATTAGATAAATAGATTATTTTTTCTAGGGAATTATATTTTACACTTATGTAAACCATTTGGTTGACAAATCTGTAAACCTGTCAGAACGTAACGATGGACATACGGTTGCGTTTGTCATTTTTCTGTGATACTATATAAATAGTAAATGAACAGAAGGATGATAGTATGTTTAAAAAAGATTGTTTTTTGGAAAATGTTTTTTATCTTGCTAAAAAGAAAAATTTAAAAATAAACGATATAGAAAGTGCTATAGGTGTTAGTGCTGGTTATTTGTCCAAACTGAGATATGATGAATCTAGAAAAAATATTAATGCAGACATCATGTTTGGTATAGCTGAATATTTGAAAACGAGTGTTGATTATCTTAATAATACGGATTGTAACAAATTAAATGATGATGAAATAATAGTTAGTTCTTTTTTTGAAAAAATTCTTTTAGATACTATTGAAGGTGTATGTCAGTGGGAAAGAGAGCCTGAAGCTATGCTTAATGATAACAGGGGACATATTGCAAATGCTTTGACTGGGAGTGATCGAAAATGGGAAATAGAGTATCACTCAAAATTTGATTTACCATATCAAGTTGATTATGCGGGAGATTCATATGTATTAGAGATTAAAATGAATGCATATCTTGCTATGGTTAGGTTGAAGGACACAGAGACTCAAAAAATAGTAATTGAGACATATCTTTTATTTGAGAATGGAGATAAAACTGAAGTTGATAAACTATGCATTTACAAAGAAAATGAACCATCAGAACTGGACTCAGTAATCATAAATCTATATGAGGCTGCAGAAAATTCTGGAAATAGATTGTCTTTAGACTATAGCACAAGTAAGTTCTTGATAGACTATCTTGGTGAATCAGATGAATACCACTACAAGAATTTGCCATTTTAATTAGGTCGAAAGATATATAAAAAAGAGACACCCAACTACGGGAATAGTCAGGTGCCTGGAATCGTTAAAGATTCTCTTAGTAGTATAAGAATTATAACACGATTTCTTTTATATATTCAACGAAATATATTTCAAAGGAGATCTGTTCATGATCAAAAAGAGTAAAACTCCCTATGTAAGGGACGTTCATCTAGCGTACCTCATTGCTGGCGCTGAACGTACAAAGACGGATAATTATCCAAAAATTGAGGAATGGATGGTAGCCACTGAGCCACCGAAAGAAATAATACAGTGGGATAGAAGACAGGATGTTGTTAATCCTGAAAACACAGGTATGAGTTTCTATTGTTCTGATATAGGTTTTCAGCCTATCCTTGGAAACCCGAAAGGATATGTAGAAAAATTAAGGCCATATATGTGTATTATTGGATTAGATGCATCTCCGTACAATAATATGCCAATATGGGTGCAAAGAAGCCAGATTGGGTTAAATCTAGGCATAACTTATTATTATGGCAAACTAGGGTTTAAGATAATCCCTAATGTTAGGTTAGGAGACAATAGAACATTAACATCATTGGAAGCTTATCCGCAGCATACGCTAATATCTATTGGGACGAACGGTTTTTCAAAATTGCTATCAAATAGATATTTATTTGCTATGCAAGTAAAGATAATCGTGGATACATTAAAACCAAGTGGGATATGTGTGTATGGACCTGTATATGACGAAATGTTTGGCTATGTCAAAGAAAAGGGAATACCAATTTATCAATATGATTCCTATACGATGAAAGAAAATGCAAAAGATAGAATGCGTAAACTTTCAAAGGAGGATAATGATGAAGGGTAGAAATCCGCTTTTTGGAGTTGTTGTTAAATCCACTAATAGTAATGTTCCTGTTGGGAAAGGAGAAAGAGCCCTTCTTGAACTAGAGACCGATAGCATGAGTGCAGTAGGAAAAGAATTATTGTCTCAAGCTCAAGAAGATATTACAAAGAAAATAATAAAAGAATTGTACAGGCCCGGTGCGAAGATTGGTGATGGTGGAACTGCAGATGCATTAAAATACGAAAAACAAACTGGTAAAACAATCGCAGGAAAAGGTCATGCAATAAAGGCGAAAGAACGAGCCAATCAGATTAAAAAGATTATTTCAAAGAATCCAAATCATCCTGACAAGTTAGTATTGCAAAAATTATTGAATGATTTGGAAGATGCTTTAAAAGGAGATTAGTTATGACGGAAAGAGAATTAAATGAATTATTACTAACAAAGTTCCCTGAAATAAAAAAGGATTTTGATACTTATACTGAATGGCAAGATGGCTTGGACACGGGATCTTTCTTGGTGGTAGAAGATGTGCTGATGGAATATATTAGAAAAGTGTTGGGTAAAAAAGATTACAAAAAGATTGCGTATATTTGTGAAACGATAGAAGAAATATATTCAAAAAATGATGAGTATGCAACAAATGTTATAGTGGTTGGTATTCTTGAAAATCTAAAATGTAGTGAGTATGCGGATATTATTGTGGATTATTTGCTGCCTCTAACTCGTAAGGAATATGACGAGATAGAAGTTTAAGTACATTGTTATTAGTGCTACGTCTCTGCAAATATCAGGGACGTAGTTTTTTTCTTTATATTATATTTATTTTGCGATTTAGAATAAAATAGTGTATCATTGTATCGTATTAATTCAAGTAAGGAGTATTGTCCTATGAGTATGGCAGCAACGCTAGCTAGCAAATTAACATTAGCGCCAGATTTAAGTCCGGTTAGTAGAGATAGAAATTTTAAGGGAAGAATTAAGCAAATGTTTGGCACATATTCTGCTCAAATTGGTAAGTCAATTTTAGCAAGTTTATTTGGTGCATTATTCTTCTTACCACTAATCGCTGTATTTGTGGTTGTTTTAAATTATGTTGTAGAGCCAAATATTTTAGCTGATTACAACTTTGTTGGTAACTTAGGTATTGGTTATGGAGCTACAGACGGTAGCACTTTCATTGAAGCATTATCAAGAATTTATGATGCTCGCATTCAATATTCTTTATTCATCATTCCAGGTATGATGATTGGAAGTATTGGTATGGCAGGTGTATATAACTACATGAGAAACTGTCTATGGGGAGTAGAGAGTAAATTCTTTAGAGATTTCTTTAGAGGAATTAAAAGACACTGGTATAAATTCTTAATCGTTTATACAGTTTTAGGTGTAATAGCAACAGGAGCTACTTGCTCAATCTTAGAGATTATTAAAGCAAATGCAATAGGTGCTCCAGTAGCAGCTTATTGGTGGGTTCTTGCTATAGTTTCATGCTTACTTGGACTTATCGCTGTTATGTACTGCATTATCTTAGTTCCAATGTTTGTTACATATAAATTCTCACAAAAGCCATTTGAGAACTTTGGTATTTGTTTAAAGAATGCAGCAATTCTTACATGCATGAACTGGATTCAAGTTTTAATTATCTCAGTTATATTTATTGCTCCATGTCTATTGTTCTTAATTAGTCAAATTTCATTAATCGTGCTAATTATATTTATTGCTGTAGGATTCTCATTCTATGCATTAATGAATATTTCATATTCACAATTTATGACAGATAACTTCATTGCTTACTTATATAACAAGCAACAAGAAGATGCAAAGAAGCAACAACAAAAAGAAGCTAAGGCTGCAGCAAAGAAAGCTGAAAGCAAAAACAATAACAAAATTAGTTACAAGAAAAAGAAGAAATAATGGAAGCTTATACAATTCTTGCAAAGTATTATGATACCTTAATGCAGGATTTTGATTACAAGACTTATCTAGATTTCATCAAAAACTACACAAAAGGTGAGGGAATTGATTTGTGCTGTGGTACAGGCACAATGACAATTCTTTTATCTAAACTAGGTAATAAAATGCTTGGTGTAGATTTAAGTTCTGAAATGCTTAATACAGCAAGAAACAAAGCTAGAGAAAATTTCCAAAATATTATCTTTATTGAGTCAGATATTTTTGAATTTGAACCACCTCATAAAGTAGATTTTGTAACTTGCGTTTGTGATGGAATTAATTATCTTCCACAAGAAGAAATAACTAAGTTATTTGAAAACATATCGAGATTTATCAAAAAGGATGGTTATTTTATCTTCGATGTTTCATCAGAGTATAAACTAACAAATATCCTTGGAAATAATGTGTTCTGCGAGGACACAGAAAAAGCGACTTATATATGGTCAAATTCGCTAGAAGATAATAAGGTTATTATGCAACTTTCTTTCTTTGAAAAAGAAAAAGATGATCTTTATAGAAGAGTTGAAGAAGATCATACACAATATGTTCAAAAACAAGAAGATTTATTAAAGGCGTTAAGTGAATTTGATGTTCAAGTTTTTGATGGCCAAGATTTTAGTGAAGTTAAGAAAGATTCAAGAAGATTATTATTTGTCTGCAAGAGGAGATAAAAATGGATTGCATAAAAAGAGCAATGCTTTTTGAAGGAAAAGCAATTGTTGATGTTTTAGAAACAACAGATATAGTACAAAAGGCTATTGATTATCATCACTTATCTGATGATGCAGCAGTAGCGCTTGGAAAATTATTAACACTAGGAGCATTTATCTCTAGTGGTTTTAAGTTCAAGGGAAATAAATTAACACTAATCATGCAAGGTATGGGCAAGGGCGGCAAGCTTGTTGTTTGTGCAGATACAGGTGCTAAGGTTAGAGGATATATGGAAAATCCTAATGCCGAGGGAAGTGTTGAAGAGATAGTTGGTAAGAATGGATATTTGAATATCATTAAAGATTTTGGTTTAAAAGAACCATACAACGGATTATCTGAAATTGTTTGTGGAAATATCGATTTAGATTTTGCTTACTATTTCACAAAGTCTGAGCAATTGCCATCAGCTATTTCTTTAGGTGTTAAAGTTAAAGATGGTAAGTGCTTAATGAGCAGTGGTGTAATTGTTCAACCAATGCCAAATTGTACAGACGATATAAAATTCATTCTATCTGATGCTGTATCTCAATTAAAGGATGTAGCTGCATTAGTAGAGGAAAGAGGCTCTCAAGGTTTCTTAGAGTATTATTTTGGACATTTCCAAATGCAACAATTAGAGGATGTTCATCCTGTATATGAATGCTCATGTTCTGATGAAAGAATTATGGGTATGTTAAAAACATTAGGAAAGAAAGATGTATACGATATTATTGCTAAAGAAGGAAAGATTGAAGTATCTTGCCAATTCTGCAGTAAAAAGTATTCATATAAAGAAGAGGATATAAGTAAGATTTTCGATGAATAAGATTGTTTCAATGCCTTCTACAATGGGCGATTATATGGATCTATCTAGAGCGTGTATGGAAAATAACAAGTTCCTAGAGGCTATTCCATATTTAAAATCTGCCGAGAAGTTAGCAAAGAAAGAAAAAGATAAAAAGAAAATCAGTATAGAACTTGCCAAGGTTTATGCCGCTAGATTTAAATATGGCTATTCTAACGAGCTTTTGTATAGACTTATGTCTAAATATCCAGATGATGCTGAAATCAAGATTATGATGCTTATAAATATGCTATCTCTAAATGATAGAGATTTAGCACAGTATTATTACGATTCAGTAAAGGATTATATAAAGACAAAGAAGGTTTTTGCATCACAAATAGTTGATGATATGGTTCGCCTTGAAGTAGATATGACAGGCAAGAATCTAGAAAAGGATGATGCTATAGATTTCGATTTGGAAGAGATTTTAAAAGAACCACCTCAACAAAACACATTTACAATGATTAATGACTCTGTAAGATTTGATCAATACATTGACAAGATTTGTGCATGTATTAATGAAGGCTCTTATGGAGAAGCAATAGATTTAGCTAATGAAGCTTTAAAGCTTAAAGTTAATAACCAGCAAAAGAAGATAGTTATTTATTCAAAAGCTATGGCTTTACTAATTCTAGGTTACGTTAGGGAAGCAAAAGACCTTTGTGAAAAGACTTTAGATGAATATGGCGATGATTTAAATATTAGACTTCTGTATTGCCAAACTCTTGTCGATTCTAAAGATAAGGAAGGACTAAAGAAGGCTATAAGCTCAATTATAGAAGCTCCAGATACGGAATTTATGCAATTCCATAGAATTTGTCAAATTCTAATAAAAGGTGGCTTATTAGACGAAGCAAAGAATTATCTAAAGAAGCTTATAAAAGACAACCCAGACTCTTATTCATATAATGCATATCTTGGAATCATTTATTTCAATGAAGGGGATAAAGAAAAAGCAAGAAGAATATTTGCTCAATTAAATGGTCTATATGGCGATTTAGCTACTGCTAAGCATTTCTTAAATTATATCGATTCTGAAGAGACAAAACCTATTCCAGTAGAAGCTGTTAATGGTGACTGGAAAGAGTTAACAATGCAATACGTCACAAAATTTTATTCATATCTTGAAATGAGTGATGTCAACTTTAGAGAGTTTCTAAAGAATAACTATGAAGAGATTGTTTATGAGATAAAGTGGCTTTCAACAGGTATGAGGGCAAAGCCTGTATTTGGGCTAATATCTAAGATATTTGAATTAGATAAAGAAGACTTAGCTCCAGCAAGTAAAATAGTTAAAGCAAAGAAGGCTGTTCTTGCGTTATGTTCAACAGTTCCATTCTTTGATAGATACACTCAAATTCACATAATTTCCGAGTGCATTCATTATGGTTTTGAAACTAAGATTCCAGTACTTTGTGATGGTAAGTTCTACACAGTAGATACACTTTCAGTGTATTATATGGATTTTTCTGTTACATTTGCCGATGCATTTGCTAATGCTTTAGCTATATCTGCAACACTTGGGGAAGAAGAGTTTAATAAAGTAAAAGCCTTTATGGAAAACTTTAAAGATATGATGTGTAATCACCAATTTAGATGGAGAAATGTTAATACTATTGTTGTGTTTATTTTAGAGACTGCGCTTCAAAAAAGAGCAGAGGATTTAAATCTAAATTTTGAATATGGTGAAAGACAATTACAAAAATATACAGACGATTATAATGAAGCTTTTAAAGAGGATTATATCTTAGGAAAATAATCTGTCACACTAAGTCACAATTCAGTCACATATATTTTATTTAATTACGCTCGATTTTATTTTTATTTTAGAGTTGTTTTATATATTACACGGGTGTTATAATGACAAAGCACACACGTGGAGGCTTATAATGCAATTTAGAAAAGAAGATATGTTCACAATCCCAAATATTTTGACTTACATAAGACTAATTGCTCTTCCATTTTTCTTATGGATGATGTTTGGTTCTTTAGCAAAAGAAGGGGCTACTGAATTTATTTACATTACTATCGGCTTAGCAATATTTGTATTTGCTGAAGTAACAGATATTTTAGATGGTAAAATTGCAAGAAAGTACAATTTAGTAACAGATATCGGTAAGGTTTTAGATCCTATCGCAGATAAGTTACTACAATGTTTTGCTGTTTTAACACTTTCTGTTATTACAAAGAATGTTTTCGTATGGATTTTTGCTGGAGTTCTTATAGCTAAAGAAATAGCTATGGGTGTTCAAAGCAAATACATCATGAGAGCTTCAAAAAGACAAGTTGAACAAATGGCAAATCGAGTGGGAAAGAATGGCGCTGTATTTAATTTCGTTGAAGTGTGCCTACTTTTCTTATACAACTTATTGACTCATTTATTCTGGGCATTTAATGAAGTGCCAATCTGGTATTCAGTGATTTGTGATGTTATTAAGTACGTAATCATTGTATGGGGTATGTTCTGCTGCGTATGGCAAATATATGCATTTGCTAATTACACAAGAATCTACACAAACAGATTAAATGAAGTTAGAAAGAGTGGCATTTTAGATACTTTAGATAGAAACGGAAATCCGTTGCCAAAGGATGACGATGCTAAAGTAGAGGAAGCAAAATAATGTTTATCTTAAGTGATGATGCTTTTAATTGGCTTGAGTTTCATCCTGAGAGATTACAAGATCCAGCAGTAATTATAGGAATTGTATTGATGGTTCTTGGTTTAATACTAAGTCTATTTGCAAAAGTTATAGCTTCTATCCCTGCATTAAGAAAATGGGAAGAGAAGAAGGCTAATACAAATGGTTCATTAGTAGAAAGTATATCCAGAATAACTGGAGCGGTAATAACATTTGTAGGTGTTTTTATCGTATTGATTTTAGGAAAATAATTTACGGAGTATAGATTTATGGAAATGGAAAAGACATACAATCCTCAAGATTTTGAAGGAAGAATTTATGATGAGTGGTGTAAGAATGGTTACTTTACTGCAAAGGTAGATAAGAGAAAAGAACCATTTACAGTTGTTATGCCACCACCAAATATTACTGGCCAATTACACATGGGTCACGCTTTGAATAATACAATTCAAGACGTTATCGTTAGATTTAAGAGAATGCAAGGATTCTCAACACTTTGGTTACCAGGAACAGACCATGCTTCTATTGCAACAGAAGTTAAGATTGTTGAGAAGATGAAGCAAGACGGTTTAACAAAGAACGATGTTGGTCGTGATGGTTTCCTTGAAAGAGCTTGGGAATGGAAAAAGCAATATGGTGGCAGAATCGTTGAACAATTAAAGAGAATTGGTACATCTTGTGACTGGTCAAGAGAAGCTTTCACAATGGATGAAAAGTGCTCTAAGGCAGTTAAGGAAGTATTCGTTAAGTTATATAACAAAGGCCTAATCTACAAGGGCGATAGAATTATTAACTGGTGTCCAAATTGTAAGACAGCTTTATCTGATGCTGAAGTTGAATACCAAGAACAAGATAGCCATTTATGGAATATTAGATATCCACTAGTTGATGGCACAGGAGAAATCGTTGTTGCTACAACAAGACCAGAAACATTATTAGGTGATACTGCAGTTGCTGTAAATCCTAAGGATGAAAGATATAAGGATATGGTTGGTAAGATGTTATTATTACCAATCGTAGGAAGAGAAATTCCAGTTATCGCAGATGATTATGTAGAACTAGATTTCGGTTCTGGTGCTGTTAAGATTACTCCAGCTCATGATCCTAACGACTTTGAAGTAGGTTTAAGACATAGCCTTGAAGTTATTCGTATCATGAATGATGATGGTACATTAAATGAAAAGGCTGGTAAGTACCAAGGAATGAAGATGCTTGAAGCAAGAGAAGCTCTTGTTAAAGATCTACAAGAAAATGGTTTCTTAGTATCTATTGAAGATTACAAGCATAATGTTGGTGAATGCTATAGATGTCACTCAACAGTTGAACCAGTAGTTTCTAAGCAATGGTTCGTTAAGATGGAACCTTTAGCTAAGCCAGCTATTAAGGCTGTTAAAGAAAAGAAGACAGAGTTTATTCCAGGAAGATTCTCAAAGGTTTACTTCAACTGGATGAATAATATTAAAGACTGGTGTATTTCAAGACAATTATGGTGGGGACATAGAATTCCTGCTTACTATTGCCAAGATTGCGGCAATATGATGGTTGAAATGGATGCACCTTGTAAGTGTTCTAAGTGCGGAAGCACGAATATAAAGCAAGACGAGGATGTATTAGATACATGGTTCTCATCAGCTTTATGGCCATTCTCAACACTTGGATATCCAGATAAGACAGAAGATGTTAAGTATTTCTATCCAAACTCATTATTAGTTACTGCTTA
>DFIJ01000096.1 GCA_002372775.1 Christensenella sp. UBA3700 | reverse complement strand
ATATAATATTTATATCAAAAGAAAAAGAAAGAGACGCGGTGGAGGTTATATCGGTGCCTTTACTGGTTAAAAGAAACTTCTTGAAATTTTAAAAATTTTATGTTATAATATTTATATAAGATAAAGAAAAGAAAAAGAAATAAAGGTGAAACTCAAGCGTCATATTAAAAGAAAGATGGCGCCGTGATAGCCGGCCCGTATCAATAAATCTTAATTTTTTAAGTACGGTTTTGGAATCAAGTAATTCCCGAAAAAATAATTAAGTTGACACTAGGAATGAGACTAGCGAAAATGCACGCGAGAGCATTCGACTACTATTGCAAGGGTTATGGTAATAGCGTAAGGTAAGCCGTGAGTCTTCCCAGGGGAACCTAGGATAACCCCTGATTTGCTCCTATAGTATAAACGGAAAGTACAGCGGATTTGTAACCCGCCAATCTCAGATCATACCTGAGTAGGAGCTTTATAGTAATTGTAAGGAGTGCTGAATCGGTATTGCACTTAATACTAACCGAGGCCAGGGCCCTACGAGAATGGCGTAACAAATCCTTATATTTTACTTTTTAAAAAGAAAAGGAGAGATATTTTATGTGTTTTAAATTTAAATTCCTAAGAAGAAGAAAAATCAAATCAACAGAATAGACTCATTGGGTTAATCATCTTTATGATGAGACTATCTTTTGGCCTAATAAGGCAGCTATGTGGTGTAATGCACATGGTTTTGATGAAGGTGGAACTGTATACTGGATTGGTTTGGATTTTCGTTCTTTTGGTATTCGTACTGCTGATTACTTAATAAAATGCAAGAATAAAGCTACTTATGATAAGTATATTCATAAAGCAAGCCATGATATAGAAAATATTTTAAGTATGATGAAATCTGATCCTGACTTAAGTGTGACTAACGGTGATAATGTAAATATTGAATACATCTTCCGTTGGGGTAGCGATGATAAAAGTTTCGATTTACGTTTAGGTTGGGACTGGTATGCAGAAGAAAAGTAAAAATAAAATATTTTACTTTTTAAAAATTTTATGATATAATATTTATATAAGAAAGAGGGAATATAGTACAAAGGTTAGTACAAACGGCTGTGATAAAATAGCATAAGTAATGCGTTTCCTTAAAAAGGAAAAGATTTAAGTTCAAATCTTAATTTTATATTAACCGTTAAATCCTGGTTCGAGTCCATGTGTTCCCGTTTAGTCGGAGTTCTAAGCGACTATAAAAAAGGAACAGAGTTTTTAAAAGTTTTCCGCTCGTCTGAATATGTCTGAATATATTAGCAAAAAAACTTTAGAAGGGTAGACAACGGGGGGTCCCGTGGTAGTCTAAGTTGCAACCCCTTCGTTCTCTTGGTTGCAAACAAGAGAAAAAGGTATATGGTGTAATTGGAGAGCACGCACCCGTGAGAAGGTGAAATCTAGGTTCGAGTCCTATGTATATCAATTTAATAAAAATAACAATGGTGATAATGCTTAATAGTGTACATAAACGCATTAAGAGTCCACCACACTGCGGAGGTCGGGAGAGCGAGACCATAGCAGACTACCTCGAAGGAGTCATGACCTTCTAATTCAGGCTATAAATGGATGGAATAGGGAGCCTAAAAAATGGACAAAGTTATTTTTATTAAAAACTGGATACATGACCCAGTATAAAAAGGTGTCGCCCTAACATACGGCAAGTTCGCAATAGTATGTTTAAGATACTTTGGTATACGGTATGGAAGAGAGTTTGTCGAGACGAACGAGTATACTAAAATCAAAACTGATTCCATCAGTTTCCGAGGAGCTGATGCCTGCATTGGTTCCTTATTTTGTCGCCTTCGTCTAACTGGTCTAGGATATAGCCCTTTCACGGCTACGATGTGAGTTCGAGTCTCACAGGCGATGTCGTCAGATAAGACGTTAAAATTACCGTTAGCATGGATTAAGGATAGGGTAAACTACCACCGGCATTTAACTGTAGACTTAAATAGGAATCTTGTGCCAAAGCATTAAGGGAGTTAAATGATATGTGGCTTTAGTGATAAACGGTATATAAAAGAAGCAAAGCAACCCCTCCATTACTTTTCAATTTTACCTTTTTTCAAGAGGAGGAAAAGCTATGATGTACATTGTTCATTATGTAGATGATAATAACACCCAGCACATTACTTTTGTTTCTTCTTACAAAGAAGTGAATTTTATTAAAGAGAGATTCGGTGAAATTACTATCGAATCTTATAAAATTGAAGAGTAACAAATAACGCGAAGTAGACTGGAGAGGCTCCAGCCCGCCCTCATAAGGCGTGTAACGTGGGTTCAACTCCCACCTTCGCAATCGCGCGAATATAAGGTAGTTTAGGTACGAGTTAGTGAAGAAAGAGTCACGTTACGTCAGCACAAGAGTAAAGACGATTAAGCAGACATTAACTGAATTAGGAACTGTGCGCCTATAGTAAGGTACTGCATCTCTAAATCACTCGTGGACTATAGCCTTATATTTGGTTTTCGGTGTAAAAATCCTAAAAACCGTAGTGGTGGTAAGTAGCGGATCTTACCTAAAATAAAGCCGCCTAACTTTTCAACAGTGAAGGTAACGAGATATAGCTCACTTCACTTTCACAATAGAAAAGAGATAAAAGGGGCGCGGCGGTCCAGTCTAAAGACCGTTCGGTCTAATCCAATTCTGGATAGAGCGGCCGCCGCGGTGTCCTAATGTGGAACCTTATAAGTCCTTTTCAGGCAGGGGGTAGGTTCGATTCCTACATAGGATATTTCAATCTGGGTAAGGCCTGAATTGACAGGATATGACGTGCTGGTTGAGGTCCAGCGTTGGTTAGCTTACCGTCGGCAATGATGCGCTCATACCGAAGGCAAAGCACAAGTCTCGTGAGCGACGAACGTGCCAGATGAGGTTTAGTATGTACCGAAACGATTTTAAAAACATACTAAAAATTTTTGACAAACTAAAAATTTTTTGTTATAATATAAATATAAAGAACAAAGTGTTCTTAATATATAAGAATTGAAGGTATAGTCCAATGGGCAAGTAAACTTTGTAACTACTGTTTTATTTTGTAACTATTGACAATTCACTTCGAGTAGTATAGGCGGTAGCTACTATAAATTAATTACCGCCATATATTTTTGACATGTTAAAAAATTTTTGATATAATATATATATAATAAATAATAAGATATTGAAAGGAATTAAATAATATGACGAGAGAAAGTGTACAGGGACTTCTTTATTACTATGAAAATAGTGCAGATCTTGATGAGGGCATTAGAGTCCAGACAGTAGAAGTTCTTAATGAAGTGATTGCAAAGATGGATGAAGAAGCTGCGATTCTTGCAAAGAAACGTAAGAGTCCAAATAAGAGCGGCGTTGTGCAGGTCGATCTTGAAACTGGTAAGGTGATTGCTGAGTTTGAAACTCAGAAGGAAGCGTTGATTGCTATCGGTAAGGATCCGAAGAAGTCTGGTATCTCAGATGCAATTAACGGTAGAACAAGTACTCATACAGCTTATGGATACAAGTGGTACTTTAAAGATGAATATAAGGCTTAATAAGCTTTATATATAATTTATCCTTTCTCAAGCAAGGTTTTATAGTTTTTTCCTTAAAAAACTATTCTTTTTTACT
>DFIJ01000107.1 GCA_002372775.1 Christensenella sp. UBA3700 | reverse complement strand
TCAGGAACTATATCATTATCTAAAGCCTCTTTTGGAGTCTCTTCTTTTTCTTCTTCCTTAGGTTCTTCTTCACTTTCAGGAGTTTGTTCTGTTATTTCTTTCTTTGCTTCCTCTTCTTTCTTCTTTTCTTCTTCCTCTTTATCTGTCTTATCCATATTAGATTCATTAAAGAAAGCACTATCTTCAGTATTACCTTCAATTAAACCTTGCATTAACATTGTTCCAAGACAAATCATATCTTGAACACCTGTTGTTAATTGTCCATCCATATTAATAGGCTTAACATCGTTTTCTACAGAGAAGCCCATCTTTGTATATGACTCAACGAACTGCCATAATACTAAGGCTTTTTTGAAGTCTGGGTTTTTCAAAATAACGTTTGTTCTTGTAATAGGAGGACGTACAGGAGCAGAACTTACCATTTGCTTAGCAAATGGAGAAGACAAGAAATCCATAACGATACGTTGTAATTTAGCAATTCTTTCAACAACTGAAAGATCGTCATTTTCTAGATTCTTAACTTCATCAATTGGCAATGCACCAATTAAATCAAGCTTATAGAAAACACGAGTTTTTCCTGTAAAAATTGAAGTATCTACGTTAAGTTCTAGAACGTTATCGTTAATGTATGCCGCTTTAATCGCGTCCATACGACGAGAAATGAAGTTGTTAAGGTTCCTAAGTAGTGTATAGATAAATCTATTCTCGTAAACCTCAAAACTTTCTTCTTTTGTAACATTAAGAATCTTGTTTGGAGTAACCATTCCATCTTCATCAACTGAAGATATAAAGTTTGTATGTTGTGCAAGGTGCTTAACAGATTCTGTTGAAATGGCACGAGCAAGTGATATATCTACGATATCTTCTTCTTGTACAATAAACTTTCTTGGGTTTCTTACAATATTATCTAGTGAAACAATTGAATCTTCAATCATTTCAACCCACTCTAAATCAAAAGATTTAGTACGTTGCTTTTTGCTAAGTTTAATAATAGGTCTAGCAACCTTTAATTTCTTTTGAAAATCAGAATAGAATTGCTCAGATTGGAGCATCTTATTAATGCTATCGACATATTGATTATACTTCTCTCTGTCTTCGTTCATTAATAGCCCTCACAATCTCTAGTATTAGAATAACTTCTTTAATCTTGCTAAATATTCCTTACATTCTGTCATATTTTCTTCGCCGAAATTATCACTTAAATATTGGATATAAGCATCAATTTCGTCACGAATGAAACCTAAGTTCAATGACTCAAACTTACGCAAAATCTTGTTACATAGAACGTAGTCAAGACCATCAATTTCAGTTCCGCCACAAGCAACATATACTGGAACGAATTCTCTAAGCTGCTTAACGATACGGTTACCGAACGCCAATCTGAAGTGAGCGATAACGTAATCATCCATTTCTTCGAATTTCTTTAAGTTTTCATCAGAAACCTTATGTTCTTCTTGCGCTTTAGCAAATAAAGCTTCAAGTGTATGATAGTTAACTGGGAAATTCTCTGTAAGCGGAGCATCAAAAGCAGCAGCTTTTGAGTTAATATTGATAGGCATACCTCTATCGTATACCTTATCTGAAATCGCGAATGTACTATCGTCGTTGTTCGCCGTTCCAACATACCACATATTTTCTGGCAATCTAAAACGACCTTTTTCAACGTGAACTGGATCTGAAGGCCATCCTGATGGTACTAAGTCAATAACCCATTGTGCACGAGATGGCATTTCTAGAATAGACAACATTTCTGCAAAGTAGTACTCTACACGCGCGATATTCATTTCGTCTAATACTGTAATATATATATCATTATTATATGTAGCTTCATACATCTTCTTTAAAACTTCGGTTTCGTTGAAACGCTTTGTGAATTCGTTGAAGTAACCGAAAATTTCAGTTCTATCACGCCATGATGGTTGAACTGAAGCGATTGTTGTTTCATTATTAAAGAAGTGACCTAAACATTCTGGTAAAGATGTTTTACCTGTACCTGAAATACCTTGTAAGATAATTAATCTTGAAGTAGCCATTGAAGCAATAAACAATCTAATAATCTTTATTTCATAATAAAGTTTACGCCAAGGACGTTCTGGATTGTTTGCAGCATAATTACGAATTCTGTCGCAAAGTTGCTCTAGAGTGAAATTATCATCATATTCATGAGTTGGACCTTGTCCTGAAGCATAAATTTGGTCAACTTCAGTAAGCTTATAGAATCTGCTTTCTTTTTGTTCTACAGCATCTTCTTTCTTTTCACCTTCTACAGCTTCATCGGCAAGAAGACCATCGTTACCCATGCCGGTAACTTTCATACCCAAGATTCTATCTTTTTCTTGGTTTAATTTAATGATTTGTCTCTTTAAATTATGAATTTCATCAACTAAATCTTGATTTACAACTCTTGTTTTTAATTTTCCTGCAATTCGAGTAATACCCCAAACTACAAGCCATAGAATAGCTACTAAAATAATAACAACAACAAGAACAATTAGAATAGCAACAACCCAATTTCCAGCACTCCAATCCGCACTATACTTCATAAAAGTAGAGTAGTATGTTGGGAAATTGAACATATCATAAATTCCTTTAAATATTCCTAAAAATATCTCAGAAATTCCGCCCCAAAGGACGCCTAAAAAAGCCATTATAAATTCTGTCATTGTTATCTCACTATATTTATTTATTCCTAAATTATATAATTCCTCTTAATAGGTTCATGCGCCTTTTTCGAGGATATGGACTAGCCCAAAAAATGGGCTAGTCGATATTAGACGGTTTAATTTTAACTAGTTATTAAACTGAAGCTGTATTGAAAGCGTAGTTAACAGTGAATGAAGAACCAGCAGCTTCTGTTTGAGCTTGCCATCCATCAATCCATGTATAGATTAATACGTTTGTAGATTGACCTACAGCAACTTGTACAGGAAGTGTATAGTTGTACATGAAGATATAATCATCCTTTGTAACACCATACTTAACTAGATTATCTTCTGTAATTGAATAGCCTGATATAGGATTCTTAAATTGAGCGCTTTCACCAGTTACAGTAGCAGCTTGTAAGTAGTTAATATTAGCGATAACTGTTTCATTACCATTAACACCTGCTGTTAATTGGCCAGCCTTCTTTTCATATGTTGTACCACCTGATCTTTCAACAGATTCTGTTAAAGATGTATCAGAGTAACCAGTTGTAGAAGCATAACCATAAGCATTAGATACAGTGTATTGCTTATATGTTTCGCCATCCATTACTTCGAATACTACATAGAATCTTACAGCAGCGCAAGCATAGAATGAAGAAACCTTTGTTGTATCTGAACCAGCATTAAGTACTACTGATAATTGTAATGACTTAGGTGATTGTTGAGCGTTAGAAACCTTTAAAACATCTGGAACTGTACCAACTGCAGTTGCGTTGTATACGTTCATACTATTCTTTACTCTAGCTTCGATGAATGTTGTATTTGTTGTGACCTTACCAGAAACACCTACAGATGTATCGTTAAATGCTGTAGCAATCTTACCAACTGGCGACCATAAGCCTTGAGTTAAACCTTCGTTGTGTAATGTGATTGTATCTGCAGCTTGTCCAACGACGAAATTGTTAGAACCATCAAGTTGTGCGCTAGCAATTGTCCAGTCACCTGCAGCTGTTGTTGTAATTGTAGCTGATGTAGCAACTGCACTTGTTGAGCTTGAGAACCATGCGTATGTTGCTGTAGATAATGCTACTACTACAACTACGATCATAGCGATTGTTGTAATTAATGTGCTTTTTTTCATAATTTTTTGTCTCCTTTTAAAACTAAAAAATCTTTTTGTGTTTTATAGATTCCGAAATATAGAAAAACATTTCTTAACTTTTAGATGCCTTAAAAACAAATAACCGTCTTAAAATTGTTTATTTTTTTCAATTCTCCTATATTTCCTATCTTGTTAATTGAGATATGTAAGGTACATCCTTACTTTTTCTTTCGTGGATTAGAAACATTAAGCTTAATAACATTCGCTCCACGTTTCACTTGTCCATTTTTATTACTTGCCTTAGATAAAGTAGCAAATTCTTCCATCGACGTTGTAAGTTGTCCAGCCCCTAGTGTCTTTGCTAGACGATTTGCTTCTTCTATCTTTTGCTTTTGTAATTCACGTTCTTTTGCTTCTTGCTCTTTCCTAATTCTTGCTTCTTCTGCAAGTTTTCTCTTTCTTTCCTCTTCCATTTCCTTTCTACGAGCAAGAACAGATGCTGCAAGTCTTACCTTTAATTCTTCCTTTTGAGAAGTAACATCAATAACTACTGCCTCATCTTCTTTCTCTTCTTTTATTTTTCTATCCTTTACTTTTGGTGCATCTAAGTTAGATACAATAAAGCTCTTCTTTTCACTTTGTTCAATTGTTGTAGCATCAACAATAAATGAATCTGGCTTTCTTTTTGGTCTAACTAGAGCAGAACCTGCAAATACATCAATACCATTACTCTTAAAGATATCTAAGTTTGCTTTATTGTTTACATTTCCAACAACAATAGTGATATTGTTTTGAGAAGCAATTCCCTTCATCATAGCAATAAGACCCTTATTTTGATTTGAATAATATCTATAATCTAACAAGAAATATGTTGTAGGATATTTAAGTAATATATCTACTGGCGCCTTATCTACACCTTCTATCATGATAGTAGCTCCAATGTTTGATAAAAAGTTTAATCCAGCAATTGCAGCTCTATCTCCAAATTTCTCTAGCTGATAAATATCAAAGCAAAGAATTAAATTTGGTTGCAAAATAGATCCAAGTCTATGTACATTACCTTCAGACAAAAGCTTTGGAGATACTTTGTACACAAACATTTGGTCGTAATATTTTCTATAGTCATTTTCAAAGTTCTTAAGCGCTAGGAAATTAAGTGTTACGATTCTGTTAGAATTCTCAGCTGTAGCTACGTATTGCCAAGGATATAAAGAACCAAGCACGTCATCTTCAAGCACTTGCCACACTTCTAGAAATTGTAATTCATTGTTGTCTTTGTAAAAGGGATTGTAATAGTAAGATAGTGATTTCTTTGGAGTTTTAGAAACTTTCTTATCTTTAGCCATAATGATTCCCCTTTCAATATTTCGCTAATTTAGTTTAGCAATATAATAATAATAAGTCAAATGCGCTCTTATATAAATAAGTCTATTTTAAAGCATATAATAAGAAATTTTTAAGGTTGTTTTAAGGTTAAGAGCCGAAATTTTAGGATACTTTTTGCAAAAAACTCATTACATCTTGGGAAATAACACTTTTATGCATTTTGGTCAAATTTAAGTTTTTATTAATTTTGTAAAATCTTTTTTACTGCTATTAAGACAATAGGAAAGTATATTTCTAGATATCTTATACATATTTTATCCATATTAATTACTTAATCTTATATATTCAATATTATCTACAATACTTTATATAACTACTATTACTCTATCTATGATATAATGTACTAGGTTATGAAAAACGAATTCATTTTGGATAGCGAGAGAAAGAAAATCAACATTACCTTAAGCATTTTAAGGTGGTTAATTTTTCTTGTTCCAGTAGCATACATCTTACAGCCAATAGCGTTTGTTTTTCTTACTGAATACTATGAATCATTTAAACTAAATGTTATATATTTTTATTCGGCACAGCACTTCTATGCCGCATGGACAACAGACTTTATGAAATATAGCGCAATCGTGCTTTCATTTCTTATTGTTGTATTTATGGCATTCTTCTTGCCATATAAAGTTAATACAAAACAGCTGAAACTTAATCCAAAACAAGATTTAAAAAACCTAGTTAGAAAACACTTAGAGCTTCTTCTATTTGGCTTTATACTTCTGTGGGCCGCTATATCTATAGCGTTTGCATCTGATTCGGAAATTGCGTATAACGGATTCCCATATGATGAGCATGGTTTTAAGTTCTATCTAATGTATATCCCTCTATTTACTTCAATCTTCTTCTTAAACAATAAGCAAAAGAGATTGTTATTGGACAGCATTGTCATATTATCTTTAGCGTTTGTTATATACGAATTTGTTTTAGATGTTTGTGGAGTAAAAGTTTTAAACGATAGTGGCGAGTATGTAAACAATTACCCTGTTTGCTATACATTTAAATGGTGTGCAATATTTAGAAATAGAAATTTCTATGGTTATTTCTTATCTTTTGCAATAATAACTCCTGCCGCTTTATTCTTTATCTCTAAGAAAAGAGTTTTGCAAGTTTATTACCTAATTGCTATGGTATTAAACTTGTTTATCTTACTTCTTAATAAGTGCGATGGTGCGTTCTTGGGAGTTATAGGTGGATTAATATTTATCCTATGCTCATTCTCTATGGCTAAAAAGAAATTTGAGAAAAAGGCTTTAATTCCAATTGCTGTATTTTTAGTATTCTATGCGATATTTGAAATATCTGGACTAACATCATATTCAGAATCATTTATAAAAATCTTTAAGGATTTGTTTAAGCTATCTAATGCTAATGAGTACACAGATACCGAGATTGATCACCTTGGTTCAAACCGTATTAAACTTTGGAAAGACGCTTTCTATGTAATGAAAGTCTCTCCTCTATTTGGTAACGGAATAGATTGCTATCTATCTTATTCTAAGATAATACCTGGAACACTTCAGATTCCTCACAACGAGTATTTGCAAGTTGGACAAAACATGGGCATTCCTGCAATGCTTGCCTATGTTGCAGCTTTAATCTATATATTTGTTAAGTCTATAATCAACAGAAAGAATTTAACACAAATGCAACTTGTTGCATTATCTGCAGGCTTTGCATATTTCATTTCTGCATTCTTTGGCAACTCATGGGCATACATGGTTCCTTATGTATTATTCCTTGTTGCAATGTCACTTGGATATCATGTTAGCGATATAGAGTATATGAATGAAGAAGAAAAGAAAGAGTATTATATTAAACTTTTAGAAGATTCCACAAAAGATGGCACGTTTAATATCTCAAATACACCTCTAAGTGCTAACGCGGTTTCACAAGTTGTTGAGTCAGATAATGTTGCTCCACTAGACAGCACAGGCCCCATAAATGACATCCACAATTCTTAATATAAAATCTTAGATTTTTAGTTTACTTTAATAGATATCAGCATATCCTTGTTATACTTTTGTAAAATTTTTACAGCCCCACTTTCACATTTCTTATGATTTTTGCCCTAATTTTCAACGCGTTTTTAACACATTTTTAGATTTATTGGGTAATATAAAAAATATTTGTCTAAAACGCCCAATTTATGGGCTAAAAAATAAACTCTTGACTTTTAAAAATACCCTTTTTATAATTTTATATATATAAAAGAAAAATATAACTTAGGAGGTTATTATGACAAACAAAAAAATTTGGCTTAGTATTTTAGCTGTAATTCTTGTAGTTTGTATGTCAGTTGGTATGCTTGTTGCTTGCGGCAAGACAGACGAAGACAATACAAAAACTCCAGAAAAGAAACCTGATGAAAAAACTACAGCTTTCGCACAACTAATGACTGGCTTATCAAAGACTTTAAACTCTGCAGCAGCAAGTCTTTCTGACTTATCTGCAGGTGCAAAAATCGACATTGAACTAAAGAATGGCGAAGAAACAAAGAACTACACTGTTCAAGCTAACGTATCTTTAGATCTTTTAGAAAAGGGTGATACATATTCTGCTGCAGAAGGCGAAGAATGCAACACAGTTCTAGAAGTTGAAATCTTAGAAGGTGAAACAGTTGTTCTTGGTGTTTACTACTATGACGACGTTCAATCTAAAGACGATTTAGTATATGAAGGAAATACTATTTATTTATATGAAAACTTAAAGAAAGGTACTACACCTAATAAATATTATTTCAAAGCTCCATACGTTAAGGACGTTCAAAGAGTTAAGTCAGGAGATACAGAAAGTGCTGCAGTAGATTTTACTGAAGCAAAGAAAGGTGTTGATCTTTCAATGGTAAGCTCTATGGCAGGTCTTATTGAAGGTTTCTTATCAAACGTTAAGCAATCTAAGACTGAAGTATCTTTCGGTTTAGATTTCGATGCTGTTCTTCAATCAGATGAAGTAAAGAAGCTTTTAGGCGAATCATTCGACCAAAACATCGATGTTTACATGAGCACATTAGGTTTAGATTATTCATGGTCACAAATCAAGTCTTTATTAGGTAAATTATCTATTAATGCACATGCTACTTTCGATTCTAAGACAAGTGCTTTAACAGGTATTGATTTAACACTAGGTGTTAAGAGTGGCAATATCGAAGTTAACAAGACAGACAATAACGGTAAGTTATTAAAAGTTGGTATCTCAAACAACTTATCTGCTAAAGTTGCTTTAGATTACACATTAGGCGGCACAATCTTTACATCTAAGTTAGTTAAGGACAATGATGCTGATACTTATGTATATAAGAAAGATATCTTAAACGTTGGTTTATCTGTAGATTTAGATTTAGGTGAAGCTCTAGCTATTAGTTTTGATGGTTTACCTATCAAGATTAACGTACCTGCTGGTGAATACACATTACAATTAGGCGTTATGGCTGATCCATTCAGCATTATTGAATATATTAACAATGCTGATAATGGTATTTCATTTAAGGGTGTTCGTAACATTATTGACGCTATCACAAAGATCGTTCCTCTATTTGATCAACTTGACATCGAATTATACGAAAGAGGAGAAAATGGAGCAAGAGGTACAAGCCACTTATCTGCATCTTTAGTTAAGGTATATACAAACGCAGCTGAATATGAAGAAGCTATGGCTACTCCTATTGATAACGATGGCTATTTAACAGGATCAAGCTCTATTAAGGCTTTCGTTGAAACAGATATCATTACTGGTATCCAAATCCAATCTTCAACAGGTTTAGATATTGCTGGTATCTTAAATATCGTAACTCCATTAATTGGTGCTGGAGAAGATGCTGAAGTTGACGCTGATACAGCTAAGACATTAGCTTTACTTGAAGAAATCGGTGGTTACTTACTAGGCGCTTACATTGGTATTAACGATGGTACAGAAGGCGAATATGTTGAAGCTACATTCGATACAGCTAAGACAGCAAAGAAGATGATCCCATTCTCTAACTACACAGAATTCAAGGGCGCATTCAATGAAGACTATACATACTACACAAAGAATGCAGAATTCAAGACAGGCGTTGATTACTATGTAAAGGCTCAAAATGGAACAAAGTTCACAGGAACAACATTTGACAAAGATACAACATATTATACAAAAGAAGCTGATGGCTCATTTAAGACTTCTCTTGATGAAACACCACAAGCTAATGTAGAGTATTATTATAACCTAGTAGATTCATATGATAAAAACACAGCAGATTATGATGCAAAGACTACATATTATTATCAATATGATGAATATACAAAGATTGAAACAACAAACAAGCAAGATGAACATTATGTAGGATCTCCAGTTGCTGGTGTAGATTATTACACTTACAACGAAGAGACAGATACATATACAGCTGCTGGCACAATCACAAAGTTCACACGTGGTACAGTATATGCTACAAAGGAAATTAAGTATGCTGAAATGGGCAACGAAGCTAGATTCTTTAACTTCACAAAGCAAACAGACTTAGAAAAATTTGCAGAAGAAACAACATACTATGTTGGACCAGAATTTGGTATTAAGTTAAATGCTTCATTAAAGTTAAACGATAACAAGACAGACAAGATTATCGAAGCTACAGTTAAAGGCTTAGACGTTATCGGTTTACCTGCTACATTAACAGTAGGTATCGGCAACTTAAAGATCACAATGTACGAAGTTAATCCTGACTATGCTATCGGTTCATCTTATAAGCATGCTAACGATTACAACCAAACATTTAACTACACAGCTCAAGCTTAATGTTTAGTATTCGTTAAACAAAAAACACTTAGGGTCTCCAAATGGAGGCCCTATTTTGTTGCCCTATTAAAATATTGTTTACTAAATTAATAAATAAGATATAATATATTTATATTAATATTTAAATATTCTTTTAAAGAGGAATCAAAAATGGATTTTAAAACTGTTGAAAAAAAGTGGCAAAAAAGATGGGAAGATGAAAAGCTTTACTCTTTTGACAAATCAAAAATGGACAACAAATATTATGTTCTAGAAATGTTCTCTTATCCATCAGGCGCAAAGTTACACGCAGGTCACTGGTATAACTATGGACCAAGCGATTCATTCGCTAGATTTATGAGAATGCAAGGAAAAGAAGTATTCCAACCAATGGGCTTTGACGCTTTTGGCCTTCCTGCTGAGAACTATGCTATTAAAACCGGTATTCACCCACAAGATAGTACCCTAAAGAACATTGAAACAATGGAAGGACAACTTCGTGCAATGGGAGCATCTTTTGATTGGGATTATGAGATTAAAACTTGCATGCCAGATTACTATAAATGGACACAATGGATCTTCCTTCAACTATATAAGGCAGGTCTTGCATATAGAAAGAAAGCACCAGTGAACTGGTGTCCATCTTGTAAAACAGTTCTTGCTAATGAACAAGTTGTTGATGGCAAGTGCGAAAGATGCGGGACTCAAGTAGTTCAAAAAGATTTAACACAATGGTTCTTAAAAATCACTAAATATGCCGAAGAATTATTACAAGGATTAGACACTCTTGATTGGCCAGAAAAGACAAAAGCAATGCAAAGACATTGGATTGGCAAATCAACAGGTGGAGAAATTGAATTCACTTGTGAAAGTGGAGATAAGTTTAAAGTATTCACTACTCGTGCAGATACTGCATATGGCATTACTTATGTAATTCTTGCTCCAGAACACCCACTTGTAGATAAGTTAACTACTCCTGAACATAAGGAAGAAGTTGCTAAATACAAGGAAGAAGTATCTAAGATTAAAGAGATTGAAAGATTATCTACATCTAGAGAAAAGACTGGTGCTTTCACAGGTAGCTATTGTATTAACCCATTAAATGGAAATAGAGTTCAAATTTGGATTGGTGATTACGTTCTAGCATCATACGGCACAGGCGCTGTAATGGGTGTTCCTGCACATGATGAAAGAGACTATGCTTTTGCTCAAAAACACAATATCCCAGTTATTAGAGTTATTAAGAGCGCTAATGGAGAAAATGATGAATTACCATTCTGTGAACATGGCGTATGTGTAAACAGTGGCGAATTCGACGGAATGTCTACAGATGAAGCAAAAGTTGCTATTGTGAAGAAGCTTGAAAAAGAAGGAAAAGGCGAATTAAAGACAAATTATAGATTAAGAGACTGGTTAATTTCTCGTCAAAGATACTGGGGATGCCCTATTCCTATCGTATATTGCGATAAGTGCGGCGAAGTTCCAGTTAATGAAAGTGATTTGCCTGTTAAATTGCCATATAATGTTGACTTTACTCCAGACGGAAAGAGTCCACTTTTAAAGAGCGAAGAGTTTATGAACACAACTTGCCCTATTTGTGGCGGTCCAGCTCGTAGAGATCCAGATACAATGGATACATTTATTTGCTCAAGTTGGTATTTCTTAAGATATCCAGATGCTAAAAATGACAAAATGGCATTCGATCCATCAATCATAAACAAGATGTTACCAGTAGATAAATATATCGGTGGTGCTGAACATGCTTGTATGCACTTACTATATGCTAGATTCTTCACAAAAGCTTTAAGAGATCTAGGATACTTGAATTTCGACGAACCATTTAAGAGTTTAGTTCACCAAGGAACGATTTTAGGCCCAGACGGCTTCAAAATGAGTAAGAGTAGAGGAAATGTAGTATCCCCTGATGATTGTATCCAAAAATACGGCTCTGACGCGTTCAGAATGTACTTAATGTTTGGTTTCTCTTACATAGAGGGTGGCCCATGGAATGAAAGCGGTATTGATTCATGCGTTAAGTTCCTAGAAAGAGTTGAACGTATTGTTGCTAAGTATAAGGATTTTGATTGTTCTAATACAGCTTTTGGTAGTGCTGAAAAGGAATTAAACTACACAAGAAACTACACAATCCAAAGAGTAACTGCAGATATGCAAATATTCTCATTCAATACAGCTATTGCTAGAATTATGGAATATGTTAATGCTCTTGTTAAATATCTTGATGGAAATGTTAATGGCAATTTTGCTAAAGATTGCATCAAGGACTTAGTATTATTACTAGCTCCTATTATTCCTCATAGAGCAGAAGAATTCCACGAAATGATGGGATTTGAAGGCTC
>DFIJ01000139.1 GCA_002372775.1 Christensenella sp. UBA3700 | reverse complement strand
CCTAAGTCAATACCAATAATTTTACTCATACTTTATATCTCCTTTTTAAACCTTAAATTTCTTTTTTATTTTCCAACTACGCACATTGTGTGTCTTAATATCTTGTCACCACGTTTGTAGCCGGCTCTTAATACTTGTATAACTTTTCCTTCATTATCAGGATCGTCTTTACTCATTACTGCTTCGTGAATTTGTGGATTAAATTCTTCACCTAATGCATTTATTTCTTCAACATTGAATTTCTTTAATATTTCCATAAAGGCTTTCTTAACTAATTCAATGCCCTTTTTATTGTCTTCATCTTTTTGTGCTGCTATAGCCATATCAATTGAATCGATTGTTGGCAATATTGCAACGATTGTGTCATTTACGCCATCGTTATACATACTTGTACCAAGTGATGCGTTTCTTTTTTTATAGTTATCAAAGTCAGCTTGTAATCTTACGAATTGATTGAAAAGTGTATCATATTTTTCATCGGATTCAGATTTCTTTGTTTCCTTCTTTTCTTTCTTTTCGCTCTTTTCTTGATATTCAAAAGAAGTTGCGTTTTCCTCTTCTTCTTTCTTTGTTGGTTTCTTTTCCTTTGCCATTTATAACCTCTTATTTATTATTCTCAAGATCTTCGAACATCTTTCCGATTTCTTTTAGAACTGCAAGAACTTTCTTATAATTCATTCTTTGTGGTCCTATAACACCAAGTTGCCCGATCTCTTCACCATTCATCTTATATTTAGCGCTTACAACGGCCATATCTTCTAGCTTTTCATCAGCATCTTTACCAATCTTAACAGAGAATTCAATTGAACCATCTTTTTCATCAACTATCTCATGTAACTTGTCTTTGTTATCTACAATACTTATAAAGTTTTTAACATTATTAATATCGTTATATTCTGGATAATTGAAAATCTTATCTTTTCCTTCGATTACAACTTGTTCTTCTCTATTCTTCTTATAATCAATAATTAGATTTAATACTTGTTCAAACACTTCTTTAAAGTCATGTAATTGTGCATCAATAATATTATGTGAATGAACAATTTCAACTAACTTCTTTCCAGCAAAGCTTCTATACAATAATCCATTTGCAACTTCGATATAGTTCTTAACATTGTTTTCTGGAAGTTTAATATCTTTATCCTTTATAGTACCGTTGTTTGTTACTACAAGAACTAAAGCTGTTCCATCATACATATCTACAAGCTTAACATCATTAATAACAATATTATCTGTAGATGAAATCATAAGCATTGATGTGTAATTTGTAATATCTGATACAACCTTAGCACCATCTTTTACGATTTCTTTTATAGAATCATATTTAGTTTCAAGTATAGATTTGATTTGTTCTGTATCGTCATCGGAAATCTCAAGGATATTATCTACATAATATCTATAAGCTTTTGATGATGGAATTCTACCAGCAGATACATGTGGTTGTGTTAAAAATCCCATTTCCTCTAGAGTCGCAAGTTCACTTCTGATTGTGGCTGAAGATACATCTGGTAAATACTTTTCTTGAATAGCAGAAGAAGAAATTGGTTCTGCTTCTGATATATAACTATCTATAAGAGCTGTTAGAATCTTCTTTCTTCTCTCAGATAATTCTTTATCCATTCTTACCTTCTCCTTTAAATTTAGCACTCTATCTTTCCGACTGCTAAATCCATTATACAACTTTAAATTGGCAAGTCAATAATATTTATTAAAATAAATGTAAAAATTTAGCACTCATTTGTCGTGAGTGCTAATTTAGTCAAAATTTGCTTATTATTAATTACCTAATACGGATTTTTCTCTCTCTAATCTCTTTTGTCTCTTTTCTTTAATATCAAGAGAGATAAATACAATACCTGCTATAAACACTATGCCTGGCAAGAATGCCATATACCATAATTTAGAGAAATCATTCTTAGTCTTTGTTTCACCCATCTTAGCGACTGTAATGTAGTCAATATTGATTGGGCTCTCACCTGATGCTTTGATCATAATTGTATGATCACCATCACTTAAGTCTGTATGGAATACAAGTTCTGAACAAGAAACTGTTAGATTATAGAAATCTATTGTTTTAACTTCTTTACCATCAATATATACTGTAGCATTACCAAACTCAGGTCCTTTTGTTGCATACACTGCAACCTCTTTTCCGTTAAATGCAAAGCTTGCTGCTGAACCATCTGATTTAGATACAAATAGTGATCCGTTTAATGCTACATATTTATTTTCTGTCTTCCATTCACCAATGTACTCGATTTCCGAACTTGATGCAGGAATAATTGTCATCTTATTTAATTTAAAGCCGATATCATAATCTGTTAAGCAGATATCATATTCACCTTCGTGCTCAAACACTACTGTTATACCAGAAGTCATAATAGTGTCATCTTGAATGATATTTACACCATCTACAAGAGTAATTACATCACCAAATTGTAATGAGTTATACATTATTCTAGCCTTTACTCCTGCCATGCCTGATACAGTTAAAGAGATATAGTTAATTTCCATACCGCCCTTAAAGGCAAATACTAATTTACCATGAGATTCAGCCTCTACCTTTTGAGATGTTCCTAATATATAATCTTCTGCATTTAAAGTAACAGATTCTACTTCTGTTCTTATAATTGTTTCTTCTTGATAATAAATAGCATCAATACTCTTTCTTGGAGTTTCAAAATACTGAATATCTTTTCTTTCCATCTCTGGGAATGCTAAATAATCTGTACCAATATCTTCAATAGCTCCATCTTCATATTGAATACCAAGACAAGCATAACCTACACCAGTATTAGCTAAATCAAAAATTGTGAAATAATATGTATATCCTTTTTGTAATTTAACTCTATATGAAAGTTCTGATGTATAATTTGGAACTGTTAATTGGTTCTTAAAGATAGTTGTTGAATAATCTTTAACACCAAATACAACACTAACAAGTCCAGTGCTTCTTAAATACAATCTATAATATCCATCTTGTGGAACTTCAATACTACCATTTGTTACTGAGAAAGATTTTGTAGATTCATCTACATCAACTAGTGGTTGAACAGAAGCAAGTTCTAATGACTTAATCTTAGTCGCATTCATCTTCTTGTAATTACTAATTGCACTCTCAACACTATCAAAGTTTACTTTTTCATAAACTTTCATATTACATACAGCAACGTCTACTGTAATATTACCAACAAGTCTAACTTGCTTATCACCATTAACTAAAACAAGTGTAACAGAATCTCTTAAGATCTCTGAGCTTGGACTATAGTAATAAACACCATCATTATCTATAGACCATAATTCTTTATGGCTACTTTCAATATTCTTTAGAGTCCATCCTTCACCAATTATTGAATTCTTCAGATCTAGCTTCGTCTTTTCGCCTAGCTTTGCATGAATTCCTGTTTGCTCTTCAAACTTGTGTAAACCACCACTAATAGAAGAACCAACTAAATAGTATTTTGTTAATCCTTCTTTGCCTGATATATCATATCCATCAATTCCATAAGCAGCTGCTAAATCAGTAAAGTCAACTTGCAATATATCTGTTGCTTGAGATAAAACGTCTGCATAAGAATCCGAATCTACACATGCATTTAAAATGCTCATTATGCTATCTTCACCATAGCCATAATAGATATTCAAGAATAACGATGTTGCTAAATCCTCATAAGAACCATTTATTGCTTCTTCAATACAATATCCAGCTTTTGTTTGCTTATCTATATTGTTGTCAGAAACTGCTAAACAGCCATCTACCATATTTACATATGTTAGCGTTGCAAGAATCTTACTTAAATCTGTTTTTAGAATAGAATTATTAAATTTGATTGTATAATCGCATTTCAAATTAGCAATAAGTTCTAAAATTGCATATAGCTTTCCGCTATTACCAGAAATAATCTCTTCATAATTAATTGCCGCATCAAGGTATTCAAGTGGCATAAACACACTATTATCACCAACATTATAATCAGGTTGAGAAACGTTTGCCTTAAAGTAAATATTCATTGCAGATTTATCTCCTGCATAGAATGATTGCTCTAAAACTTTGTCCATCATTGTTACAGCATTACGCCACCAGAACATAGTTTGTTTTGCACTATCAACTCTTTCATTCTCAGATGTTGGGAAATAAACTTTAACATTCGTAGCATCTAAAACAGTATAAGAACCAACGCTCTTTATTGCAGATTCATCTTCCATACCATATCTATAATACGAACCGATAATTGCACCTGATACTGTAATAGTAAACGTTTGAGTTGCTGAACTGCTTATATTAAACTCGATTAAAGAACCTGAAGATAATCTAGTAATGTTTGTAACTTCTTTTTCTAGAACTTCCGTAAAAGCGATACTTGAAGCATCGTCAAGATTCTTATTTAAACATAACTCATGACCCTTACCAATTTGGTTAGAATCAATAGTGACACTTACCGTCTCACCTAAAGGAGCATAAAGTTTTGTTGTATGAAGTCCTGATACTCTTGGATCGATTGTAATCTTTACTTTAACACGAGATTGGTTTAAAAACTCTGTTGCAGTGTTTGGTGTAGATAATGTAGATATAATCTCATACGAATCTCCGTATGTAGCTTCTATATCATCATTACGAACTAGAATCTCTTCTTCACCACATGAAGTAAAAATAGCCATACTAGCTACAATTGAAAAAATTATTAATAACCCTAAAACCAATCTTTTCTTCATACAAAGTCATTATAACATATAAATATTTATAATATAAAGAAAAAGTCTAGCGATTTCTCGCTAGACTTCACTATTTTTTAATCAATAATTAGTATACTAATTCAATTCTACCTACTTCACCATCTTCTCTGTTATAAACTAAGCTTACCATTCCTGA
The DNA here is from genome assembly GCA_002372775.1 of Christensenella sp. UBA3700. Taxonomy (GTDB): domain Bacteria; phylum Bacillota; class Clostridia; order Christensenellales; family UBA3700; genus UBA3700. The sequence continues at coordinate 18,093 of DFIJ01000139.1, read as the reverse complement.
ATCTGAGTCCATATAAACATAGAAGTCACGATCTGCAAGTTCCATCTTTTCAATAGCTGTTTTTGTATCAATTGAATTTAGATGAATTGTTTTTGTTCTTACTAATTGCTTTTCTTCTGGAATTGTTGAAGCATATAATTCAGCTTCATCAAATGCAGATTTCTTAATCTTATCTAGTTGTGTACGATATTTTCTGATTTGTCCTTCAATCTTAGGAAGAGCTAAATCGATATTCTTGTACATATTGTCCGAAATAACAGCACTTCTTACTACGTTTGTTCCGAAGAACACCGCAATTTCCATTTCGTACTTAACTGTTTTTGAATCCTCCTTACCAATTTGCTTTAATGTTACTTTAGCAACCGCGTCATCTTCAAAGTATCTTTCGAATTTGGATAACTTTTCATTAATAATGTTGTCAAGTTTCTCGCCCTTTTTGTAGTTCTTTGAAATAATTTCTATACGCATAATAGATACCCCCTTGTTGCTGTATTTCATTATCATTATACCATAACAAAACCCGCTTTTAAAGGTTGATTTAACAAAATGGGCCCGATATTTTCGAGCCCATTTTTACACTTAAATTAGTCTTTCTTTTTGAACGTCAAATTTCCTTCCTCGGCGTCGACTATTACACTATCGCCTATTGCGAATTCGTTCTTTAACATCCTTGTTGCCATCTCATCTTCAACCATAGATTGAATAGCTCTTCTTAATGGTCTTGCACCATATTCGGCATTAAATCCTTTGTCTATGATTACATTAATTGCGTTGTCTGTAACCTCAGCTTTAACACCTCTTTCTTCAAGTCTCTTAATTAATCCATCAACCATCAACTTAGCGATAGCATACATATCTTTCTTCTCGAATGATCTGAATACTACGATATCGTCAATTCTGTTAATAAATTCTGGTTTTAGAGTTCTCTTTAGAGCAGCCATTTCTTTTTCTTTCATAGCTTCATAATCGCTATCTGATGATGCTTCCTCACCAAAGCCTACTGACTTCTTCTTTAAGTCTGCAGCACCAATATTTGATGTTAAGATAATGATTGTATTCTTAAAGCTTACAACTCTACCATGAGAATCTGTTAATCTACCATCTTCCAGGATTTGAAGTAAGATATTAAATACATCTGGATGTGCTTTTTCTATTTCATCAAACAGAACTACTGAATATGGATTACGTCTAACTTTTTCTGTTAATTGACCACCTTCATCAAAGCCTACATATCCTGGAGCTGAACCAATCAACTTAGATACATTAAATGCTTCCATGTATTCTGACATATCTACTCTAATCATAGAGTTTTCATCACCGAACATAGCTTCAGCTAATGCCTTAGATAATTCAGTCTTACCTACACCTGTTGGTCCTAAGAAGATAAATGAACCGATTGGTCTCTTTGGATCCTTAATACCAACTCTTGCACGTCTTACAGCTTTAGCAACTGCACTTACAGCTTCGTCTTGTCCAATAACTCTCTTTCTTAATACATCTTCAAGATTTAGAAGAACATCAGCTTCTGATTGAGTTAACTTAACTAGTGGAACTTTTGTCCATGCAGATACTATTTGAGCAATATCATCTTCTGTTAATACAAGCTCTTTATCTGATTGCTTTGATTGCCATTCCTTCTTCTTGTCTTGGTAATCTTTTTGCATCTTCTTAATCTTATCTTGAAGTTCACCAGCCTTTAGATATTCTTCCTTCTTAACAGCTTCAGATTTCTCAATATTTAATTTTGCAATCTCTTCTTCAATATTGTTAATATCCTTAGGCATTACAGAAGCGCCAATGTGCTTTCTTGATGCAGCTTCATCAATTAAGTCAATTGCTTTATCTGGTAAGAATCTATCTGTTATGTATCTATCTGATAATTTAGCAGCAGCTTCAATTGCTTCATCTGTAATTTGAACTTTATGATGCTTTTCATATTGTTCTCTTAATCCTTTTAGAATTAAGATTGTATCTTCAACTGTTGGAGGATCAACCATGATTGGTTGGAATCTTCTCTCAAGTGCTGCATCCTTTTCAATATACTTTCTATATTCTTCAATTGTTGTAGCACCGATTGTTTGCAATTCACCTCTAGCAAGTTGTGGCTTTAAGATATTAGCAGCATCCATAGATCCGCCTTCTGTTTCACCAGCACCTACTATCATATGAATTTCATCAATAAATAGGATAATATCTTTATTAGCTTTAACAATATCTATAGCTTCTTTAATCCTCTCTTCAAATTCGCCTCTATATTTAGAACCAGCAACCATGCTTGTTAAATCAAGACTAAAGATAGTTTTATTCTTTAACATTTCAGGAACATCACCCTTAACGATTGCCTGTGCAAGTCCTTCAACAATAGCACTCTTACCAACACCTGGTTCACCAATAAGAACTGGATTGTTTTTTGTACGTCTAGATAGTACTTGAATAATTCTATCTACTTCGTCCTTTCTTCCAATTACTGGATCCAATTTTCCTTGACGAGCTCTATCTGTTAAATCAACGCCATACTTTTCTAATCCTTTTAGTTTTGAATTAGAAGAGCCATTTTGTTGTGGACGATTCATTTGACCTGCACCAGAATTTAGCAAGTCACCTAAATCTTCTCCATCTAAGTTGATATGAATATTGCCACCATCTTCTCCAAATTGATTTAGAATTTGTTGAATACCATCAACTATATTTTGTGCGCCAAATGATTGTGCGCCATCTCCAATTAGTTCTTGTGCTAGAGATCTAACATCAATACCTAGACTTAATAATGCTTTAACACCATAAGAGTCTGAATACTTTAAAATCTCAGCAAGAATTAATAATGAAGATACACTAGATAGTCCATTCATTTTTGCTTTTCTTGCAGCACTATCTATAACGTTTTTCATTTTTGCGCTAAGTTGGAATGATTCAACTCTCATTCCTTCCGAAATTACCATACCAATGTATTGAGAAGGATCTACACCATATTGAATCAAAACTTTACCAGCATCTGATTCTGGAACCGCAAGCATACCTGAAATCATATGCTCAGTACCTAATAATCCTCCTGTTGCCTTTGCATACTCCTTTGCCTGTTCTAATACTCTTGAACATTCATCACTATATCCTTGGAACATATATACCCCTCCTATTCTAAGTAGTTTTTAATAAACTTCGCTCTTTCTATATCTCTTCCTCTTGCATCTAGCTTTTGCTTTGATATATAACAAAGCATTCCGGGTTGAGATAGAACTAGCATATCATTTAATTTATTCATATCTAGCTTTAGATAACCTAAGTTAACTCCTAGTTTTACTAGCGCTAAATCTTGCATCATCTCTTGAGATGAAATCTTGCAACAATATTTAAGAATTCCGTATGAAATCATAATATCGTTTTGAAGATCTATACCTCTTGCTGCTTTCAAATTGTTTCTTGCAATTTCTTCTGCATTAATCAAATTTTCAACAGCATTACCTACGCGTTTTAATATTTCTTTTTCACTTAATGAAATTGCAGCTTGATTTGATATTTGATAAATATATCCTTCAGCTTTTGAACCTTCACCATAGATACCTCTAATTGTGATACCTTCATCTTGATATCTTAAAATTACAGTCTCTATCATGTTTGTCATTGAAAGTGCTGGCAAAAACATCATTACAGAAGCTCTCATAGCACTACCTAGGTTTGTTGGACAAGCTGTTAGATAACCAAGCTTTTCATCATAGGCAATATCTAAATGATTCTTTAATTCCTTATCTATTTCAGCTGCTTTATTAAATGCTGTCTCTAAGTTAAATCCTTTAACAATACTTTGTATTCTTAAATGATCTTCTTCATTTACCATTATGGAGATATCTTCACCTTCTGTTATAAATGCAGCTCCATATTGTGAATTTTGCAAGTTCTTACTAATTAGGTGTCTTTCCACAAGTGATAGACTATCTGCATCATCGATCTTATCCATTTGGTAGAATCTATATTGATTCTTATATAATGCATCACAAGATTCTTTAACACCTTTTAGAAGAACGCTATATATCTCTTCTTGGCCTTGTAATCTCCTTGGGAATGGCAAATTGTTAATATTTCTTGCAAGTCTTACTCTTGTTGATATAACTGTATTTGCATACTTATTTTTATCCATATATTAACAACCTCCTATTTAATGTTTTTCTTCTTTTGTTGAAGAGCATCAATTTGATTCTTATATTCTTGAGCTTTTGCATAATCTTCTTTCGCTAAGCATTCTTGAATCTTTTGATGTAATGCTTGGATTTGATCATCAATAGATGGTGGTGTTACACCAGGTTTTGATACATGCTCAGGCATTGCACCTGCATATGTCTTTCCTCCAAGCCTATTTACATATTTTTGTACTATATCTGAGAATGTTTTATAACATTCTGAACAACCAAAGCGACCAGTATTTAAAATATCCTCTTCTGTTGCACCACATTTACAAACTCTCTTTACTGTTGGAGTTTCTTCTTCAAAAGGATTATATGATGGTTCAAACAAGTCGTTCATAAGTGAAGATAAGAACACATTATAGTGATCTGCAAAATCAAACTTCTTTGCGCAATCATCACATAGAGATACTTCTACACTATGTCCATTAATTACTTCCTTATAGAAATGTGTTGCATATTTTTGTTTACAACAACTACATACTTTCTTTTGTCCAAACATACTTACCTCCTCATTAGACCAACAAGAATTTCTTTAAATACTTGTTTTCTTAGTCCAATTATTCTAACTGGTAGCGCTAATGCCTTATCTGATATAGCGCTTCTTATAATCGTTTCTTCTTCCTCCGTAATCAAATCTTCTCTTAATAATCTATCTAGATAATCACAAGCTCTTTGATAGCTTATGTCTCTTTCTTGCTCCATAGCTTTTAATATTGATGGTATTGTTTCCGCTGGATCAGAAGAGATTTTAAAGATTGTTATACAGCCACCGCCACCTCTTTTAGATTCAATAACATAGCCCTTCTCTACATTAAACCTAGTTTGCAAAACATAATTAATTTGGCTAGGAGAACATGAGAAGTAGTTTGCTAAATCATTTCTAGCAAGTTCAATTGAAGGATTTGAATCTTCATTTAACAATGTCTTTATGAACTGCTCTATATTATTAGACTTATTATCTGACATATCACAGCCTCCTTTTTCATACGGTCTTAAAAGTTTGACTTTCTTTGACCTTCGACTTTATTATAGCACCTCTCAATCTAAAGTCAACAAGTAATTTGCATTATTTTTTTAAAAGAGTATAATTGTTATAGTTTAAGATAAGGTGAGGAGTTAGCATGACTAAAGTTACAAAAGCCGTAATCCCATGTGCTGGTTTTGGTACCAGATTTTTACCAGAGACAAAGGCTATTCCAAAAGAGATGTTTCCTATCATTGATACACCATCTTTGCAATTAATTTGCCAAGAATGCGTAGATAGTGGCATTACTGACATTCTTCTTATCGTTTCAGAATCTAAACAATGTATTAGAGAGCACTTTGCTCATAACGATAAATTAGAAAGCGAATTAAGAAATAAGAATAAATTAGATTTATTAAGCACAATAGAAAACATCCCAGAGATGGCAAACTTCCATTACACTATTCAATATGTAATGAATGGTACAGGCAATGCAATTTATCTTGCAAAGGAATTTGCTAATGGCGAACCATTTGCTGTTTTATATGGCGATGATTTAATGTACACAGAAAAAGGGATGCCACCTGTTACAAAGCAACTTGCTGATGCTTATGAAAAGACTGGTAAGCTTATTGTTGGTTGCCAATCTATATCTAGAGAAGAAGCAACAAAGTACGGTGTTGTTAAGCCAGGCAAAGTTAATGGTAGATTAACAGAAGTTTTAGGATTCGATGAAAAGCCATCAATAGATAGAGTTCCTCAAAATCCTCTAGTATCATTAGGTAGATATATCATAACTCCAGATATCTTTGAAGTTATTGAAAAAGAACAACAAGTTGAAGGTAAGGAATTATATATCACTGATGCTATTTTAACTATCGCTCAAACAAAAGGCGCTTATGCTTATGACTTTGAAGGTAGAAGATATGACATCGGAGATAAAGAAGGTTTCGTTGAAGCTACTATTGAATATGGTTTAAGAAATCCTCAAATTAGAGAAAGATTAAAAGATTACCTAAAGAATCTAAACGTAGATAATATTAAATAGTTAGTATTAGAGTTTATAAAAAGAATTGCACATTTGCTAAGTTACAAATGTGCATTTTTTTATTTCAAAATTTTCTTTAAGAATATACCTGTTTTACTGTTCTCTACTTTGGCTACTTCCTCAGGAGTTCCACTTGCTATAATCTCGCCACCCCTATCGCCTCCATCAGGACCAAGGTCTATAATGTGATCTGCTATTTTAATAACATCTAAGTTATGTTCAATAACAAGTACAGAGTTACCATTCATAACAAATCTTTGAAGGATATCTACAAGTTTTGATACATCCGCTGTATGAAGTCCTGTAGTTGGTTCATCGAGTACGTATAGAGTTTTTCCAGTACTTCTCTTAGAAAGTTCCGTTGCAAGTTTAACTCTTTGAGCTTCACCACCAGATAGAGTTGTAGCTGGTTGTCCAAGCTTAATATATCCAAGTCCAACATCTGCTAATGTCTTTATCTTATTAATTATTTGAGGTTGATTTTCAAAGAATTCACAAGCTTCATCCACGGTCATCTCAAGTACGTCATATATATTCTTTCCCTTATATCTAACTTCAAGAGTTTCTCTATTAAATCTCTTACCGCCACATACCTCACAAGGAACATATACATCACTCAAGAAATTCATTTCAATCTTTCTAATACCATCACCCTGACAGTTTTCGCATCTACCGCCAGTAACATTGAATGAGAATCTTCCTGCTGAATATCCTCTTGATTTAGAATCTGGAGTCTTTGCAAATAGTTCTCTTATTGGAGCCCAAACCCCTGTATATGTTGCTGGGTTTGATCTTGGTGTTCTTCCAATTGGCTGCTGATCAATATCTATAACTTTATCTATATTCTCAAAACCAGTTATATCACTGCAGAATACATTTACTGCACCGCCATTATTTATACCATTTTGTAAATTAGGTAATAATACTTCATTTATTAAACTACTCTTACCAGAACCAGATACACCAGTAACAACAGTAAATGTTCCAAGTGGGATATCTACATCAATATTCTTTAAGTTGTTCTTACAAGCGCCTTTTATAGATATAAACTTGCCATTGCCCTTTCTTCTTGTTGATGGCACTGCAATATATTTCTTTCCGGATAAATATTGTCCTGTTATAGAATTTGGATTGTTCATTAAATCTTGAGCAGTTCCTTCAGCTATAACTTCACCACCATGAACACCTGCCCCTGGACCTATATCTAAAATCCAGTCTGCTGCTCTCATAGTATCTTCATCATGCTCAACTACAATTAATGTATTTCCTATATCTCTTAAATTCTTTAGAGAAGCTAATAACTTTTCATTATCTGCTTGATGAAGACCAATACTTGGTTCATCTAAGATATATAGAACTCCTGTTAACCCAGAACCAATTTGAGTTGCTAATCTAATTCTTTGGCTCTCACCACCAGATAGTGTTCCTGATGCTCTATCTAATGTTAAATATCCAAGTCCTACATTCTTTAAGAATGAAAGTCTAGCTAATATTTCTTTAACAATTTGTTTTGCAATAATTGCATCTGCACCTTGTAAATCTATATTCTCAAATAGAGGTACTAGTTTGTCTACACTTAAAGAACACATCTTAGCAATGTTCATATCTTTAACTGTAACTGCAAGCACTTCCTTCTTTAATCTTGCGCCATTACACTCATCGCATACGGCAAGCTTCATATATTTATCTAATTGATTTCTTATATAGTCTGATGTTGTTTCTCTATATCTTCTATTTAATGTTGGAATAACACCATCAAATCTTCTTTCTATAACACCACTTAGTTTTTCTGATTTATATTCAATCTCAACTTTTTCATCAATACCATATAAAAGCTTATGTAATATATCTTTTGGCAAATCTTTAACTGGAGTATCTAAAGAGAATTTTAATTTTTTTGCAAGCTCTGCAAATACAGCATATGGCGTATTGCAAACTTCCATCATAAATCCATTAACATTTAAAGCACCTTCATTAATAGACTTATCCCATTTAATTAATTTGTTTTCATCAATTTCATTTGTATATGCAATACCAGAACATTTTGGACATGCACCATATGGACTATTAAATGAGAACATTCTTGGAGTTAAATCTTCAATAGAAACACCACAATCTGGACAAGCATATTTTGTGCTCATCAATCTCTTTTCGCCATCTATTTCAATCTCTACAAGACCATCTGTTAAATTTAATGCGTTCTCTAAAGAGTCAGATAACCTTCTCTCTATACCTTCTTTAATTACAATTCTATCTATAACGATTGAGATATCATGCTTTAGATTCTTATCTAAAACAATCTCATCTTCAAGCATATAATTAATGCCATCTACCTCAACTCTTGCATAACCACGCTTTTTATAGTTATCTAATTGAGCCTTATACTCACCCTTTCTTCCTCTAACTACTGGAGCCATAATTCTAACTTTAGCTCCTTCGTTAGCCTTTAGAACAAAGTCTGCAATTTGATCTACAGTTTGATGTTTAATTTCTCTTCCGCATTTTGGACAATGAGGAATACCTATCTTTGCATATAAAAGTCTTAGATGGTCATAAATCTCAGTAACTGTACCGACTGTTGATCTTGGATTTTTTGATGTAGTTTTTTGGTCAATAGAAATAGCTGGAGATAAACCTTCAATAAAATCTACATCTGGCTTATCCATTTGTCCTAAGAATTGTCTTGCATATGAAGACAAACTTTCTATATATCTTCTTTGACCTTCAGCGAAAATTGTATCAAAAGCTAAAGAAGACTTACCTGAACCAGATAAACCTGTAAACACTACTAGTTTATCTTTTGGAATCTTCACGTCGATATTCTTTAAGTTGTTAACTCTAGCTCCCTTTACATGAATTTCATTTATCATTTTAAACTACCCATTATTTCTTTTAGTTTACTAATTTCATTTCTATAATGTATTGCCATTTCAAAATCTAGATTTGTTGCGGCAAGATTCATAGCTTTCTTTAATCTCTCTAACTCTTGCATGCAATCTTTCTTTGTGAACTTTTCTTTACCATCAATAGTCTTCTTAGAAATTTCAAGTGTATTCTTTATTTCTTTTATTATAGTCTTTGGAGTAATTCCATGCTCTTTATTATATGCAATCTGTAATTCTCTTCTTCTGTTTGTTTCATCAATAGCTCTTTTCATACTATCTGTCATAACATCAGCATACATTATAACTTTCGCTTCACTATTTCTTGCAGCACGACCAATAGTTTGAATAAGTGCTGTATCACTTCTTAAGAATCCTTCCTTATCAGCATCAAGGATAGCTACAAGAGTAACTTCTGGCATATCCAATCCTTCTCTTAATAGGTTGATACCAACAAGAACATCAAATTCACCAGATCTTAATCCGTTAATTATATTAACTCTATCTAGAGTATCTATATCTGAGTGCATATATTTAACTCTATAATGATTCTCTTTTAAATAATCAGTTAAACTTTCTGCCATCTTCTTTGTAAGAGTTGTAATAAGCACTCTACCTTTCTTTTCTAATTGTTCATTAATATTAGACATTAAGTCATCAATTTGTCCATCTATCTTATGAACTTCAACAATAGGATCAACAAGACCTGTTGGTCTTATAACTTGCTCTACAATTTGACCAGCTTCTTTTAATTCATAATCAGCAGGTGTTGCTGATACACAAATCATCTGGCCAACCTTATTATCAAATTCCTCAAACTTTAGAGGTCTATTATCAAAAGCTGCTGGAAGTCTAAATCCATATTTAACAAGATTTTCTTTTCTTGCTCTATCACCATTGTACATAGCATGTACTTGTGGCAAAGTCATATGAGATTCATCAACTAAAAGTAAGAAGTCTTCTGGGAAGAAATCTAATAAAGTATATGGCGCTTGACCAGGTTTTCTTCCATCAAAGTATCTTGAATAGTTTTCAATACCTGAACAATATCCAAGTTCGTTTATCATCTCTAAATCATAAGAAACTCTTTCTTGAATTCTTTGAGCTTCAATAAACTTTTCTTCCTTTCTAAATTCCTCAACTTGAGCTTTCATATCTTCTTTAATTTGTTCAAGCGCATCTCCTCTTTTTTCTGGAGCTACAACATAATGGCTTGCTGGGAAAATATTGATATGTTTTAGTTTTTTAGTTGTTTTCCCTGTAACTATTTCAAATTCAGTAATACTTTCAACTTCATCTCCAAAGAAGTCTACCCTTACACCAATCTTGTCATATTGAACAGGCCAAATTTCAACTCTATCTCCATTAACTCTAAATGTCGCTCTTTCAAATCCAATGTCTGATCTATCATATTGCAGAGAAACAAGTTTATCTATAAGAGCATCTCTCTCAAGCTCCATTCCTTCTCTTAAAGATAGAGCCATTGTGAAATAATCAAGCGGAGCGCCAAGTCCATATATACAAGATACTGATGCAACTACAATTACATCTCTTGATTCACATAATGCACTTGTTGCTGAGTTTCTTAATCTATCAATCTCATCATTTAAAGATAAGTCTTTTTCAATATAAGTATCGGTAGATGGAATGTATGCTTCTGGTTGATAATAATCATAATAAGATACAAAGTATTCAACCTTATTATTTGGGAAGAATTCTCTAAACTCATTGCATAGTTGTGCTGCTAATGTCTTATTGTGAGCAAGGACTAAAGTAGGTCTTTGAGTTCTTTCAATGATGTTGGCCATAGTAAATGTTTTACCAGAACCAGTAACACCAAGTAGTACCTGTGTTCTTAAGCCGTCATTAACCCCCTGAACAAGTTTTTCAATTGCTTGCTCTTGGTCTCCGCAAGGTTTAAATTTGGATTCTAACTTGAACATACTAACCAGCTATTGCTGAGATAAGTGATCTTAATAAGAAAGCGCCTATAACACCTGCAACTGTTAATATAATCTTCATTCTAATTTGTCTCTTTTCTAAGGCAATTTGTCTTGAGAAATCATAACCAGCTTGTTGAAGTGTAAAGCAGTAATAAATATCGCCCTTTCTTTCTGTTTCGATTACTTCAAAATAACCTTCATTAGATAAGGCTTTAATTGAAGGAGCTAAGTCCTCGTGATTAAATTCAATTCTATAAGGGATGCTTTGTAATAAATCATTTTGGCTTACTAAACATACGCCATCTTTAGCTACAGCTTTATCATAAACAGCTCTCATTAAAGCTTTTGTCTTCTTTGTAAGCATATTTCCTCCCTTAGATTATAGTAAATTTTGCACTATATATATTATAGCATAAATCAAAGCTCCGCCTAATGCGCCACCACCGATTCCAGCAAAGAATGATGATATTCTAGATGGAGCTTTTGATTTGTTATCTACGATTTGTAAATAATTCTTAGATGAAGGCAATACAACCATTGAGTTACCTTGATCGTCAACCTTAACCATAGGAGCTTCTACTTTACCCTCTTGGGCTTTTTTCATAGCATCTAAATCTTGCTTTAAAAGAATCGCCTTATCTGTCATAGCAAAGCATACTTCATTATCGTCTTTGTATTTTAAAGTTAAACAAGAATTTAATCTAACTTCTTCAAACAAATCCTTTAGTTCTTGGTCTACCGTTTCCTTGCCAACAAGAGGAGCAATTTCGTCCCAACCAAAAATCTTGTATGCGCCGCCAACTTTAGCGTCGATCTTTTCAACAAGAGCTATAGTTAATTGTGTTGCCTTATCTGATAGCATTATTCCTCTACTCTAATTACGTTTTCTACCTTAATGATATTGTCTAACTTTTCAATATCCTTAACAGCATTCATCATATCGAATTCATGAGCCTTTTGAGTAACGAATGTAATTGGAATGATATCGTTATTCTTATCTTGCTTAATTTGTGAAATAGAAATGTTATATTTCTTTAATACATTTGTAATATCAGCAAGAACGCCTGGAACATCATGAACTGTTAATCTTACATAATATTCGCTTTCGAAGTTCTTAATTAATTCATCTTCTGTGATTTCTGTGAAGATTTCTGAATATCTAGCATGCTCAACTTGTCTTGCGCAGTAAATAATATCACTTACGATAGCGCTTCCTGTAGGAAGAGCACCAGCACCTCTACCATATGTCATGATATCGCCAACAGCATCACCTGTTACGAATACAGCATTGAATGAGTTGCTTACGCTTGCAAGAGGATGACTCTTTGGTAAGAATACTGGGTGAACTCTAGCTTCAATCTTACCGTTAATTTGCTTAGCGATAGCAAGTAACTTAACGATATATCCCATTTCCTTACCTAACTTAATATCGTCAGCTGTAATGTTTGTAATACCTTCTCTGAAGATAACATCAGCTGGAACTCTCTTATTGAAAGCAAGAGTAGATAAGATAGATAGCTTGTATGAAGAATCGTAACCTTCAACGTCAGCAACTGGATTTCTTTCAGCAAAACCTAATGCTTGAGCATCCTTAAGCACTGTTGCATAATCAGCGTTTTCTTCTGTCATTCTTGTTAAGATGTAGTTTGTTGTTCCGTTAATAATAGCCTTAATTTCTAGAATATTATTAGCTTGCATTGCTGTTGTCATAGTTCTAATAATTGGCATACCACCACCAGTAGTAGCTTCATAATATAAACCAGCACCAGTCTTTTGAGCAGCCTTTTCTAGATCTGGCCAAGATTTAGCAAACATTTCCTTGTTTGATGTTACAATGCTCTTTCCTGCTTCTAATGCCTTTGTTAAGAATGTCTTAGCTGGCTCTAAACCACCCATACATTCAACAACGATATCAACTGTAGGATTGTTACAAATATCATCAATTGAAGTAGCTAAAATATCTAAGCTTAAACCAAGATTTGTTACTCTTTCTGGGAACTTATCTAAAACGGCTACGATGTTAGCTTCAACACCATATTCCTCTTTGATTCTTTCTTTACGGTCGATAAGGATTCTGGCAGTACCACCACCAACAACTCCAAGACCAAGGATTGCTACACCTACTTTCTTCATATATCTTATTTCTCCTCTTGTTTATTATCTTTATTCAAGTCGTAAATTAATTTTAAACCTTTTAGTGTTAAATATCTATCAATTTTATTTATATTTAAAGAAGAATCAACTCCGCAAACAAGTTCGCTTAAACCGCCAGTTACAACAACTTTTGCGTTTTCTACATTTGCATCCTTCTTTAACTTCTCTAATAAGTACTTAACAAGTCCTGTAAAGCCATAAACTATACCTGATTGTAAGTTAGTTACAGTTGTCTTACCTACTGATGTCTTTGGCTTAACAAGTTCAACGCTAGTAAGCATTGAAGTATTATCTGCTAAAGCTTCCAAACTTGTCTTAATTCCAGGAGCAATACATCCACCCAAGAATTCACCTTGTTCAGAAATAACATTAAATGTTGTAGCTGTACCAAAGTCTACAATGATACATGGACCACCATATAACTTATAACCAGCTACAGAATTAACTATTCTGTCTGCACCAAGTTCATGTGGATTTACATATTTAATGTTTAAACCTGTTTTAACACCAGGACCAACAAGTATTGGCTTTATGTTCATATAGTACTCACAAGCATGCTCTACTGTGTAATTTAATGCTGGTTGTACTGAAGACATAATAATTCCATCAATATCTTTAAATGTGATGTTCTTTGTTTTGAACAAACTATCGATAGAAATACCAAGTTCATCAGCAGTTCTTGCAACTTTAACAGAAAGTCTCCAAGAATTAACTAATCTATCTCCATCATATACACCAAGCTTAATGTTTGTGTTTCCTACATCAATTACTAATAACATTACTCTTCCTCTTCAGATTGATTATCAACCTTTTCTTCTAAGATCTTATTCTTATCTATTTTATTAGCACCAAAACCAGCTTTAGTTAAAGCAAACGCTATTGGTGGTGTTAGAATAGCAAAAGATATAATTTCAATTACAAAGTTTATGCTAAACCAACCTAAAATATATTCAATGCTTACAGCAGTACCATTAGATAATGTTTGATTGTTGAATAAAAGAACTGTAAATAAACCTACAAATCCTGTATTAACTAAAACGCCTAATGCTGCAGATACAGCAGAAATTACTTGTTCAACAGCAATCTTTGCTGAAGGAGCCATTGTTTCTTTAACAAACCACTTTCTACCAAAGTGTGTTACAAGCCATGCAATAACACCAATTAATATTCTTGGCACGATACAAACAAGTGGGTTTTGGAATACAGGTGCTAATACAGCTCCAGCCTTTGTTGTATACCATGCTATTTCATTTACAACACCCATTAATACTGAAAGAATCAATGTTGTTGTGAAATCTTCAATCTGGGCAATAACTAAAACTGGCAATATCATTAATGCAAGTGTTACTGTTCCGAATGAAATTGGCACAAAACAGAAAATAATTACAAGTGCCAACATTACTGATAGCAAAGCTATCTTCTTTGTTTTTGACTTTGTCATACTTTACCTCGCTTGAGTTCCTTAATTGGATACCCTACATATGGTGACGTTATTTTTATTTGATTATATAGCCCTAAAAGTGCCATTAATCTTCAAAGAGTATAACATAATAATTATATTATTAGCAAGAATAATGCGCGTAAGCACGCATAAATAAAATTAGGCGACTTGTAAAAAGCCGCCTAGTTATCATATTCTATTTGTTATTATTTGTTAACACCGCTTACTTGTCCACTAACTTCTCCATGAACTCTAAATGAAACTTTATTTTCTTTTAATGATTCTTTTTCAGCCTGTAATGATTGCAAGATTTTGTTTCTTCCGCCATCAATAATATCTATATACCTTTCATAAACCTCATCAAATTTGGCCATAGTTTCATCAACCTTAGCCTTAATGCTTGCTTTATCTTCTTCTGTTAATTTTGCTTCTATTTGATCTTTTACTACTTCCTCTTTTGCCTTAATCTTTGCAAGAATCTCATCTACATCATCAAGTGTAAGCTCATCAGCGCTCTTGTCTAGATCCAAGTAAGATAAAGCTTTTATTGGTGCACTTATCAAAAGGCTAAGCTTTACAGGATTATTCTCAGCAGCAACCAACTGTGCTTTTATAGTAGCGATATTATCTTCACCTACAGTTGCCTCAAATGATGCATTAACACTGATTTGATTATTAATATAATTAATAACTGATTTAGTTGTCACTATTTCATTTGTGCTATCTTTTAGATCATCAACTGTTGTATTTAAAGGAGCTAATGCATTAAGTACAGCATTAATTTGAGCATCAGTTAATTCATGATTTAATACTCCATCTTTTATATTAGATAAACTTTGCAAAAGGCTTTCACTTCCAACTAAAGCCGAGTACTCGGCAGCCTCTTGAAGTATCTCTAATTTTGATGATGAAATATATGCAGATGCTGTTGCAGACTTTAATCTTGTTTCCTTAGAACTTTCATATTTTTCCTGCATTTTAGCAAGATAGTTATCAACAACATGCAAGAATGAATTACTTACATCATCGATAACTTTATCTGAATTAATATTAATAGTCTTTAATAAGTCAGAAATTGACATCTCATACGCAGCATCAAATGTTAAAGATGCATCACATTCAACAGCCTCGTTGATAAGAGCATATTTAGATACTGTTAAATTTGGATATCTATCTTTCAACTTTTCAACAACAATTTCATTACTAAAATCAGAATTATTATTGTTAATTACTACATCAAATTTGTAAGTCTCTGTATTAGTTTCCATGCTAGCCTTAATTTTTGTAAAAATAGCGTTTTCTGCATCGCCATCTTTTCCATAAACGGAAATGGAAACATCATTGTTATCTTTATTTAAGTAGTCATATTCTGCTGTTATATCAAGGATCTTATTTGTTGCTTCTTCCACAGTTAAGCCAACTACGCCCTCTTCACCATAGAAAGCAAGAGCAGCATCTTCATTTTCAACCCTAAATGACAATACTTTATCGTTTTGATCAAGGATTAATTCTACTGATGGATTTATATCCATTCTAACCATACTTGTTGCAACTGCTTGGTCTTCATTACTTTCATCATTTTTACAAGCAACGAAACTAAAAAGACAAACAAGTATTGCAAAAATACATAATAACGCACTAATTTTCTTTTTCATTTTCAACCTCTTTTTTAGCAATATTATCACTCTCTATCGTAAGCTTATTCCCTACTAAGCTATAAGTAATTGCATTCCAAATTAAATCAATAACTACGCATGGCAAAATAACATATAAACTAAGTTGCCAATATAAATCTCTAAAGGCACCTATACAAGCAACCCAAAGAATAAAAATTACTGGGAACATAATATATCTCCATATCTTATAAGATATGTGTTTAACGCTTGTAGATAACCACCATGTAATGTAATTGTATTTTTTCATAATTCTATTTTACTCCAATTTTACATATTATTGACAACAATTTTTATATATCATTTCTTCTATTCTATAAGGAAATAATGCTTTGACAAATACTATATTAAATAACTATAATTATCTAGATAATTTTAAAGATTAAAAGGAGTCATAAAAAATGGCAGAACTTACAATGGATAAGCTTGTAGCTTTATGTAAAGGCCGTGGTTTCGTATATCCAGGTAGCGAAATCTATGGTGGTTTAGCAAACACATGGGATTACGGCCCTCTAGGTGTTGAGTTAAAAAACAATATTAAGAAAGCTTGGTGGAAGAAATTCGTTCAAGAAAACACATTAAACACAGGTATTGACTGTGCTATATTAATGAACCCACAAACATGGGTTGCTTCAGGTCACGTTGGTGGATTTAGTGATCCTCTAATGGATTGTAAGCATTGTAAGGCTCGTCATCGTGCAGATAACCTAATCGAAGAATGGAACAAGAAGAAAGGTATCGAAATGAATATCGCTGGTTGGTCTAACGAGCAAATGGAAAAGTATGTTTTAGATAACAAGATTCCATGCCCTACTTGTGGTACATCTGATTTCACTGGCATCAGAAAGTTCAACTTAATGTTCAAGACTTTCCAAGGTGTTACAGAAGATACATCAACAACTCTATATCTTCGTCCAGAAACAGCTCAAGGTATTTTCGTTAACTTCAACAATGTTCAAAGAACATCAAGAATGAAAGTTCCATTTGGTATTGGTCAAATTGGTAAGTCATTCAGAAACGAAATTACTCCTGGTAACTTCATCTTCCGTGTAAGAGAATTCGAACAAATGGAACTTGAATTCTTCTGCAAGCCAGGTACAGACCTTGAATGGTTCAACTACTGGAAGAACTTCTGCAAAGAATGGTTACTTTCATTAGGTATGAAAGAAGATAGATTAAAGCTTAGAGATCATGATAAAGATGAACTATGCTTCTATTCAAAAGCAACAACAGACTTTGAATTCAAATTCCCATTTGGTTGGGGAGAACTTTGGGGCGTAGCAGATAGAACTGACTATGACTTAAAGTGCCATATTAAAGAATCTGGTAAGAACTTAGAATACACAGATCCTGTAACAAATGAAAAGTATGTTCCATATGTTATTGAACCATCTTTAGGTGTTGAAAGAATGGTACTTGCTATGCTTTGCAACGCTTATGAAGAACAACAACTTGAAAATGATACTCGTGTTGTTATGCACTTCGTTCCTGCCCTAGCACCTTATAAGGCTGCTATCTTACCTCTTCAAAAGAAAGACTTAACAGAAAAGTCAGAAGAAGTATTCAAGGCATTAGCAAAGAAGTTCTCAGTAACATACGATGAAGCTGGTTCTATCGGTAAGAGATATAGAAGACAAGACGAAATTGGTACTCCATATTGTATTACTATCGACTACGATACATTACAAGACAACACTGTAACAGTAAGAGATAGAGACACAATGGAACAAGTAAGAATGCCAATTGCAGATCTTGAAAAGTTCTTAGCTGAAAAATTAGAATTCTAATATACTCAAAAGCAAAGTTAAAG
>DFIJ01000088.1 GCA_002372775.1 Christensenella sp. UBA3700 | reverse complement strand
GTAGAGATTAAAAAAAGGATACTTTGTATCCTTTTTCTTTTATATTTTGGTGGTATTGGGGTATTATGAAGGAAATTAAAAAACAGGCAAAGACTCAAAAGAGAATCGATAAAAAGATTGCACATAAAAAGGATAGTTTTAGATTACGTAAAGCTGACCGTATAAATGCATCTGCTTTTGAAGGATTGTCGCTAGATCAAGTTGAGGAAAGAAAAAAAGACAATCTAGTTAATAAAAAGAACATGGATAAGACAAAGTCTTATGCAAGAATCTTTATAGACAATATTTTTAATTTCTGTAACACTTTAATTATTATCCTATGTATTATTCTTATCATTTTAGGACATGCTGATTATACAATTTCATCAGCAATGATTTTACTTAACATTGCTATTGGTATTTACCAAGAAATAAAAGCTAAATTAACAGTTCAAAAATTATCACTTGTTAAACAGTCTGTATTCCAAGTTATTAGAGGTGGACAAACATATTCTATTCCATCTGATGAAATCGTATTAGATGATGTATTTATTCTAAGTGCTGGTCAACAAATCCCAGTAGATGGTGTAGTTCTTGATGGTGCAGTTGAGGTAGATGAATCCATCTTAACAGGTGAATCAGAAGGTGTTAAGAGAGATAAAGATCAAAAAGTTATGGCAGGTTCTGCCGTACTAGCAGGTGAGGCTGCGGTAAGAGCAGAAAGAGTAGGAAATGATTGCTATATAGAATCAATTGCTGCTATAGCAAAGAAGATCAATAAACCAGAATCAAAATTATTTACTATGATAGACAGAATCATCAAAGTATTTGGTGGTGTTCTATTAGTTTTAGGAATAATGCTATTAATAGCATATAGAGTTGCAGATAAGTCTTGGGATGAGACATCTTTGATGACGATCTCTTCTGTACTTGGAATGATTCCTTGCGGAATGTTCTTAGTAACATCAACAGCTTTAGCTCAATCTGTATTAAAACTTGCAAAATCAAATGCACTTCCTCAAGATATCTATTCTGTAGAAATGCTAGCAATGGTAGATACTCTTTTGTTAGATAAGACAGGAACTATTACTGACGGCAATTTAGAGGTTCTAGAGACAAAGAAAATGTCAAATATAGACAATAAGTCTATTCTAGATATTATGGCTACTATGTCAGCCAATAATAAGGATAAAAAACCAACAGCTTTAGCACTTGATGAGTATTGTAAAGATGGTGATGCTTTAGAGTGCGTAGATAATCTTCCTTTCTCTTCTAAGAGAAAGTATAGCGCTATTCAATTACAAGATGGAAACACATATCTTTTAGGTGCTCCGGATTTTATCTGTCCAGGAAATGAAGAAGTAGATAAGTATTGTCAACAAAAGGCAGAAGATGGACAAAGAACTATTCTTCTTGCTAAATGTAAAGGAACAATAGACGATATAGATATTGAAAAAACAGAGCCATTATGCATCTTTACTCTTGAAGAAAAATTAAAAGAGAATATTAAACATATTCTTGAATGGTTTAATAACAATGAAGTAGATATAAAGATTATCTCAGGAGATAATCCATTAACTGTTTCTGCTATCGCAAAGAAAGCGGGGGTTGTTAATGCAGAAAAGATGGTCAACTGTGCTGATTTAACAGATAGAGAGCTAAAAGACCTTTGCGCCGATACAGTTGTCTTTGGTAGAGTATCTCCAGAGCAAAAGGTTTTAATAGTTAATGAATTGAAAAAGCAAAAACATATCGTTGGAATGGTCGGCGATGGTGTTAATGACGTTCAAGCTTTAAAGGCAAGTAATTGTTCTGTTTCTTTTGGAAACGCAAATGAAACCGCAAGAAATATTTCAAGAATTGTTTTAATGGATAACGATTTTGCTTCCATGCCAAAAATTGTAGAAGAGGGCAGAAGAGTTATTGGAAATATCGAAAAGGTATCTTCATTATTTATTATGAAGAACATTTTCGTTATGGTTATGACATTTATCTTTGCCATTGTTTTAATGACAACAAAAACGGTTGGTTATCCATTCTCTACAAAGAATTTATTAATGTTTGAATTCTTTGTTGTTGGTATTCCTCCATTTGCATTTGCTCTAATGCCTAACCAGGAAAGACCTAAAGGCACATTTATGAGAAATGTTATAAAGGTTAGTATTCCAGCAGCAATCTCAATTATTATGGGAACTTCGTTTATATTTATTCTTGCAGCTGCAGGGGTAATAGAAGGAGATTTCTCAGAAGGTGGATATATTGTATCTTTAGCCTCTCTTGCTATGACAATATCTGCATTTACTAGTGCATTCTTTATCTCATTGCCAGCAAATAAGATAAGATTCTCAGTTCTAATATGTTCTTTAGTATTAGCTCTTATCTGCGCATATATTGATTATCAATTCTTAAATGGATTGTTTATTGACGTTCAATTAACAACAAATTGGATGCATGTAGTATGGCTTGTAATAGCAGGCGGAATAGCACTAGGTGTTAACCTAGTATTTAGATTTGTCTTTAGGAAATTAGGCGATCCAGTCATTGATAGATTTATTGAAACATATACAAAAACAAAAGAGTCATACGCTAAGACAAAATGGACTTGTCAAAAGGCATATGTTCGTTTTAAGAGAAAAATCACAAAGGACAAGTAATAGATAACACCTCAATTTTGGATAAAAATTGACTATCACTAAGTATTATATTATTATAATACTATGGGTTTAGTCATGGATTATCTTGCTTTATCTAAGAATTGCAAAAAGAAAACTGATGATAGTTTTCTTAATTATTCTCTAGCAGTAGTAGGAACATCTTCAACTCAACTATTATCTTGTGCATTAAAAGGATATGCGTATGAAGAAGGTATAGCATTAAATGTATTTGATGCTCCATATAATCAGCTTGATGCACAGTTTTTAGACCAAGATTCTAGTCTATATAAAGAAAATCCAAATGCAATATTGCTTTATATATCTTCAGAGAGTTTGCAAACAGAATTTGCAGCATTAGATTTAGATGCTAAAAAAGATTTTGCAAATACTGTTATGAATAGACTCGTAAAGTATTGGGACGCTATTACTAAGAATTCAAAGGCAAAGATCCTTCAATATAATTTCGTTAATATTAATAGTTCTATTTTTGGCTCATATGGTATTTCTTTGGAGTATTCGTTTGAATATCAAATAAGCAAACTAAACATGCTATTAATGGATAACGCTCAAAATAATAGCGGGGTATATGTTGTAGATTTGAACAATCAACAATCACTAATAGGAAGGAATTCTTTCTATGATGATAAATTCTATTATGTTGCTAAAATGCCAATATCTACAAAAGCATTACCTTATGCAGCAAAGATTGTTATAGATGTTATTAAAATATTTCTTGGAAAGATTAAAAAGTGCATAATTCTAGATTTAGATAATACTCTATGGGGCGGAGTTATAGGTGATGATGGCTTAGAGAATATCCAAATAGGGGAACTAGGTATAGGACAAGCTTATAGCGATTTCCAAAGATGGCTAAAGTCTTTAAAACAAAGAGGAATAATTCTTGCAGTATGCTCAAAGAATGAAGTAGAAATAGCAAAACTTCCTTTTGAGAAGCACCCAGATATGGTATTAAGATTAGATGACTTTGCTTGCTTTGTTGCTAATTGGGATAATAAGGCAGCAAATGTTATATCTATTCAAAAGACTTTAAATATTGGAATGGATAGCATTGTATTTATTGATGACAATCCATTCGAAAGAGATCAAGTAAAGAGCGCAATACCTGAGCTATGCGTTCCTGATATGCCTCAAGATGCCGCTCTATATGTTAAATACTTAAAAGAATTAAATCTTTTTGAAACAGTATCTTTCTCTTTAGAGGATTCAAAGAGAAATGACTTATATAGAGTTGAAGCCAAGAGGTTGGAACTTGAAAAAGACAGTGTTAATTATGATGATTATCTAAAGAATTTAGAAATGGAAGCAAAGTGCTCTACATTTGATTCTTTTTCTATTCCAAGAGTTTCTCAATTAACTCAAAGATCAAATCAATTTAATCTAAGAACTATAAGATATTCTGTGGATGATATAGAAAGAATCTCTAAAGATGATAACTATATAACAAGATATTTCAATTTAAAAGATAAGCTTGGAGAGTATGGATTAATATCTGTGCTTATAATGAAAAAAGAAAACGATTATTTGTTCATCGACACTCTTTTAATGAGCTGTAGAGTGCTAAAAAGAGGAATGGAAGAGTTTATCTTTAACAGCATTGCCACTATCGCTAAAGAACTTGGATATAAGAAGGTCGTTGGTGAATATATTAAGACTGAAAAGAATGCTATGGTTGAGAATTTATATACCACAATGGGTTATGAAGACGTTGGTAATAATAGATTTGTTCTAGATGTAGATAATTATAAAAGCAAAAATACATATATTAAAGGTTAACTATGAATAGAGAAGAAGTGTATGCAAAATTATCCGAAATTTTTGAGGATGTATTTGATAAAAAGGTAGAACTAAACGAGGAAACTCAAGCAAAAGATGTTGATGGATGGGATTCATTAACTCACATTACTCTTATTGCACGTATAGAAGATGCCTTTGATATGAAGTTTACAATGCACGAAGTTCTTAACATGAAGAACCTTGGAGAAATGGTAGATATCATTATAAGGGAGAGTTAATTTTGCTTGAGAGTGAAGCTAGTATAGTTATATTTTCAAACATTCCATGTATGATTATTGTCAGTGCAGTAATTGTACTACTAGCTTTGGCTTATTTTATAAAGCCATTAACTCTTGTATTAAGATTATTCGCAGTTATTTTCTGGATATTCCAAGTGGTTTGGCAAATCTGCCAAGGAACAACTATGCAAGAACTTGCTGTTATTTGGTCTATTCAATTACTAGTTTTTTGGATTACAACAACAATTCCAGCAAAGACAAGACCTTTGCCAAAACCAGAAGATGAAAAGAAAGAAGAGGTTAAGGAGGAGAAGCTATGAATTTCGTATCCTTAACATTCTTATTATTCCTTGTTATAACATTCATCCTTTATTATGCTATTCCAAAAAAATGGCAATGGATATTATTGCTTGTAGCAAGTATGGTTTTCTATATTTGGGCTGGATGGGTATATGTCATCTATTTACTTGCTTCTATAGTAGTGACTTACAGCGTAGGTTTGGGAATAGAAAAACTAAATGATTTCTGTGCTGCAAGTATAGATGGAAAAGAAAAAGATGAAAGAAAAGCAATAAAGAAGTCTTTCGAGAATAAGAAAGGATGGGTTTTAGCAGCAGGTATAGTAGTTAATATAACAATTCTTGTAGTTGTTAAATATTTAGACTTTATTTTAACTAGCGCTGTATCAATTATTAATCTACTTGGTGGCGATGTTCAAAACAGTGCTCTTAATATCGCTTTACCATTAGGACTTTCTTTCTATACATTCCAATCATTAGGTTATTGTATTGATGTAAAGAGAGGAACAATCAAAGCTCAAAAGAACTTGTTCAAGTATGCGCTATTTGTTTCATTCTTCCCACAACTTCTACAAGGTCCTATTGGAAGATATGATAGACTAGCTCCTCAATTATTTGAGGAACATAAGATTGAATTTAATAACGTATTTTTAGGTACACAAAGAATCATACTAGGTTTCTTCAAGAAGTTGGCAGTAGCTGATGTTGTTGGTGTATTTGTTGATGCTATTTTTAGTTCGCCAACTAATGCATATGGTTTTGTTGGAGCATTAGGAGCTATAGGTTATGCGCTTCAATTATTTGCAGACTTCTCTGGATTCATGGATATAGCAATAGGTAGTGCAAAGTTATTTGGAATAACACTTGATGAGAACTTCAATTCTCCATATCTATCTACTACAGTTGCCGGATATTGGAGAAGATGGCATATATCTTTAGGCGCATTCTTTAGAGATTATATTTACTACCCAATACTAAGAGGAAAGGTTTGTACAAAGTTATTAAAGAACAAGAATAAAAAGCTTAGTTCTAATTTAGCTACAGCAATAGCTTTATTAACAACATGGCTATTAATTGGATTGTGGCATGGAGCTAGCTGGAATTATGTATTACACGGCCTATATTACGGCGTAATCATTACTCTAGGTATTCTATTAGAACCTACATATAAGAAAATTAGGGAAAAACTAAAGTTGAATGTAGAAAGTGTATGCTTTAAGTGTTTCCAAGTTTTAAGAACTTTGATTATTGTATGCTTCGGATATATTTTATTTAGAACACAAACATTAACAGAGTTTGGCAATTATATAAGTGCAATGTTTAGTGGATCAGGAATTAATGAAATAACTCATTTTGATGAAGTGTTTGGATTAAATATGGAATTAGAATGGTTGTATGTTGTAGAGATAGTAATAACAACAATAATCTGGATTATTGTATCTCATAATATGAACAACTTAAAAGCAGTAGATATAGATGGTGAAGGCGTATCTGTATGGAAGAAGATGGCAATGTTTAATTGCGTTGTTATGATAGCAATTGCTGTTGTCGCTTAC
>DFIJ01000174.1 GCA_002372775.1 Christensenella sp. UBA3700 | reverse complement strand
TCTTCTTTTATCAGCATTTGTGATAAAAATAAATCCAATTTATTTTCGTTTATTTTTATTATCATATTATATTGTTTTTAAAAATCATCATCTGTATCATCAAATGTAAATGTTTTCAATGAATTTGTTGAAGGGTCTACGAATGACGCTAAATCATTTAAGTTACATAGGTAAGTACCGTCTTCATAATATACATAAAATTGTTTTGTTTTGCTATCAAGGTGTAAAATTAATTTATCTCCACCTAATAGAACTAAACAGTTTCCTTTATTATTAAATGTTTCTGGTGCTTCGTTAAACCAAACAGGACTTATTGGACCTTCTTCAAAAGGTTTACCTCTATAAAGGAAGTTACATTTGCCGTCTTTAACTATACGAGCAAAATTGTTAGTATAGTGATATGGCATATCGTCTAATGATTTATATAAGGCGTAATTTCTTTTGCCTAATTGCCATTTAATATCAACATCATTTTTACTATACTTTTCATCAGCATTGAAAGGCTCAAATGTATTTCCTCCATCTTTAGAAATGCCTACAGGATAAACATTTTTAAAGTCTTCTATCAAACATACATATCCATCATTATGACCAAAGAATATATAACCGTTTATATAATAATATAAATTAGGATGATAATTCATTAATGATTGAATTAATGATAGTGCGCATGTTGATGTATATGTATCATTTCTCGTGTTACATATCTTATCATAATCGATATACCTTGAACTTATTAACTCCCGATATTGTTCTGGTGTAAATATCTTTCTTAATTGAAAATCAATACTCGGATTCTTATAAACCTTTGTGGCTATATCCTTATCGTAAATAACAAAGTTCCTTAGACTTTTAACTTTCATCTTAAGAAGATAGCTTCCATATGTTCCATTTGTATTTTGATAACCTCTTGCTAATCTATATGTGCTATAAACTCCTGGTCCATACATATTTCCACCATTTGCAGCGGTGAAAATACGTTCAAAACCAGCTTCACCCAAACTATCTAAAAATTCCCTTCTTGTTCCGTGATAAACATAAAAGCCATCACTTTCGAAATCTTCTTTAAGTAGTGCTTTATTATATGCTTCAGATATTAAATTCATAGTATTAATTTGTTAAAGTTTTTTATAAATGATTCTCTTACGTTGTTAAATTCAGCTAAAGCTTCTTCCTCAGTGTTTGGCATAGCTTTGTATTCTTCAACAGATACACCCAATGTATTAAGCGCCCAAACAAATAAATCATCGCCAACGCCTTCTGCAAGTCCTGCCATAATAAAATATATATTTTGGAAATCTGATATTACAGCGTTAAACATATTTTTATTGAAAGAACCATCTCTCTTTTTAATAATGTTCATATTATTTGCAATAATATTTTTAGCAGAATCCATAAAGATTCCAAATCTCATATATATTAACGCTTTAGTTAATTCAGCATAAATAGCTTTTTTCTTACCAGCTTCTTTAACAGAATCATTCCATCCGCTATAGTTCTTACCTCTTAAACGTTTAATTGTTTCAGATTGGCTAACTAAGTATGAAATACATCCTGATAAGTCTTTTCCTTTTGAAGCATATCTTTCCAAATCAGCATCGCCTACTTTAGCAGCGAAATCAGCAATATTAGCTAACAAAGTTTTTTCGTCAAATTTATTAGTATCACCATCAGCTGGCTTTAATACATCGAATCTTGCAGCATCATCTTCTTTTTTAGCAGCAGCATTAATGTTTGTTATGCTGTTATTATTAACGATAGCATCAAAATCATAGTTATCCTGCATTCCTTGTATTAATTGTGTTTCGCTTAAATCATAATATGGCCCATCAACATTAAAGCCTCCACCAACATTGTTATTTGCATCACCATAATTAATATCATTCATTCCTTTATTAACAAGGAGTCTTGACATTGCATTTGAAGAGTATGTCTGTTGGTCGATACCAAATTTTCTCATTGCTGCGGTTTTACTACCCTTTTCAGTACCAGTAGGTCTAACAGCATAAATAGGTTTAGCACCCTGTATTGGCTCTCTGTTAAATATTTTCCACTGAACAGCAGTTGCTAAGAATCTAGGAACTCCTTGATGGCCACTCTTAAGCCACTGGGTTAAAATCATAGCATTATTTAAAGCGGAGAAACTAATAATCTTCTCATAATCATCAGGGTCAAGCCTTCTAATAGAACCAATAGAATTCAAATACTGCATGAAGTTAGGGTCATTGATGTTCTGTTCTAATGCTTTCAAAATATCATCAATATAAGCGCCTCTATCAATCTGCAATTTACTTGACAAATCTGATGTAACAACGTCATTGATAACTTGTTCTACTTGTGCTTCAAGATTTGGTAAGTTATTTGTATCATATACATAGCCTCCAGCTTGTTCTAATGCTGATAATATTTTTGGAAAAGCATTCTTTCCATAAATGAATTTTTTATAATCATCAACCTTTACAGCTCTTACTAAGGCATCACCATCTACAGCAAGACCTTTTGCAACACCAGAACCAGCTACTACATTTGCAGTTCTGTTATCACAGTTAAAATAGAATAAAACAGTAGGACTAAAAATGGCTTTTCCATTTTGGTCAACTCCTGCTTTCATATTTGGAATATATTTTGCTCCAATACTTAATACTTTTGCCATATGATATGTTTTTAAGGATGTCTTCTGTTATTATTTTTCTGATTAGATAATCTTGCGAATCTTGCATCTTGTGCGCCATAGCCCTGAGGTTTTAAGAAAGCATAAAGAAGTGTTGATTTATCAATTTCCAAACTTACCTTAGCATTTAACTTTGCCCTTCTTCTTAAGCCACTTAAGTCTCCGGTTAATGGGGTAAAATCAAGTTTTTTAGCTGCTTCTTTATCAGGTAATATGATATGTATACCATTATTCATACTTCTATATGCAAATAATGGCTTTATTCCGGCATCTTGTATGATTTTCATTGTCATATTTATATCGTTTTGGTCAGCAGAATCAACATCAACAAAACATATTGAACGTTCTGGACCTTCCAAAACATTATCAAATGACCTACCAGCAGCTATTGCCATAGCAATATCTCTATTTCCATGCACTCTTCTTAGGTAATTTGAAGTATATTTATCAATAACTGCTTTTGAACGTGGGTTAAGGAAAATACAAGCTCTTGCTCTTTCTGATGCACAAAGATATTTAATTTCTTTTTCTGCTGCATTGAATTCATCAATACTTTTAAAGAAATAATTTTTAATATATTGCGCAGCATTTCTTGGGGAATGTTGGCCAGGGTTGTCTTTATCACGTTTCATCAATTGAACAAAATAAATAGTATCTCCTGGATTATCAAATTTCATCATTTCCCTTATGTTTTCGAAATTATCAATCTCCACAGCGCCATTAGGTAATTCCACTCTATCTTCATCCATCATTTCATTAATGGATTGGCGTAGAGCTTTTCTTATGGTAGATTCGCTAATTATTATATCTTTCATTTAATTTTAATTTTTATATAAATATTTATAAGTAATTAATAAGTTATATAAATATGCAAATTACAGAAGAATTAAGGGATTTATTCAGAATTGTAAGAACAAAAATCGGTGCGCCTGTTAGAATTGTGCAGCTTGAAGATGAACAACTATGTGATTTACTGCAAGTTGCTGTGGGTGACTATGCTGAAAAGGTACAAAACTGGGTAATTGAATCCCAATGGCTAAATATGATGGGTAATAACACCCTTATTAATAACCCCGCTGACCTTGCGTTTGCTTTAAGTACAAGAACACTTGATTGGTCTCGTGATTGGTCTGAATGGTTCTCAAAGGAAGTTGGATTACAGCAAAGAGGTACAAGATGGGAATTGAAAAAAGACTTTTTCCAAATTGAAAAGGGTAAACAAGTGTATGTAATTCCAGCTGGACGTGAGATTAATAAGGTAATGTATATCACGCCTTCAACGACTAAAGCAGCCCTTTATGGTAATCTTGGAACATTAGATACAGGTATTGCTGGAGGATATGGACAATACGGAAATATGGGTAATGGTATGGGTATTACTGGTTTCTACATTGGTTCATCATACGACACAGCACTTATGGCTGCTGACCTTAAATATAAAAACTCTATGCTTCGTGGAGATTTGGCTTATAAGGTAACAGCTGGACCAAATGGAACACATCTTGTTCATCTATTATCAACTCCAGGCTCTCCTAATATGGTTGGCGGTATTGCTGCTGATGATACTTGGGGATGGAATAGATACCACTCTTGCTATTGTTGGTACACTTACTATGATGTAACAACAGATGGTGATAATACAGCAGAGCAATGTATGCTGGATAATAAGGATTCAATTCTTATCACCCCTGACCAAGTACCACTTAATAAGATGAGATATGAATTAATGAATGAACCAACTCAGCAAACAGTACGCCAATTACTTGTAGCTGAAGCAATGATTACACTTGGTATCATTCGTGGTACATATAGTGGAGCAGTTAAAATTCCTGAAGCAGAAATGCAAATGGATTATAATATGCTTCTCGATATGGGAAGACAAGATAAAGAAAGAGTTCTTAATGAATTAAAGGAAAGACTTGATAGAATGCTTCCTTGGAATTTGATGAAGAATCAGGCAGATATGAATGATAGTTTATTGAAAGTACTTCAAATGAAGCCAATGCCTTTCAACTTTATGGTTAGATAATATTTTTTTTAAAAAGAGGTGAGATTTTCTTACCTCTTTTTTTTTATTTTTAACATTTTTTTTGTATATTTGTAAAAACTATATTTTTTATGATTAATAACAGGAAGAATGATATGCTTGTTGAAAGGGAAATTGCATCATTTTTAGATGAAAATCTCTATTCAAATGCAGAATTATTTACAGAATTTGCAAGAACTGACACCCTTGATGAACAAATATCGGGTTCTGATTTGCTTTTAAGTACAACTAATGGTAAATTGAAGCGGTCTATTGTTGATGAAAAGGTTGCAAGCAGATTCGCAAACAAAAATCTTGAAACTTTTTCTCTCGAATTGTCTTTTATTGGTAAAAATGGTAAAAAACGATGTGGTTGGTTACTAGATGAAACAAAAAAGACTGAATATTATCTATTTGGATGGATTTTAAAGGCTGATATACCTTATATTAAGGAACAAAAAAGGTTCGATACCAATAAAATCACAAAAGATAACATAAAATCACTAGAATGGGCTTTGGTTAAGAGGTCTGACATTGTTAAATTTTTGGAAAAACAAGGTTGGTCTTTAGAAAAACTTTCAAGACAAGACGAAAAAATACGTGAACAAGGTGAAATTAAGACAAAAGAGTTCATAAATGAAATATCTTTTAGATATAGTGA
>DFIJ01000034.1 GCA_002372775.1 Christensenella sp. UBA3700 | reverse complement strand
TCAAACCGCTGGCCGCAATACAAACATATTACTGGATGCGCCATCGTGCTTTATTCTCCTTTTTACATATTTCATACTTATATTATATCATAAAATTTTATAAAAAGCAAATGGGGAGTGGTATTACCCACCCCCCATTAATTAAAGTACTGAACCAAACTCGTCTTTCATTTCACCTACAATTAAGTAGATAAACTCTGCCTGGTCTCTAGTTGTTTCGCTCACCTTCTTGTTCTTACCAAGAATCTTGCTAACAATCTGTGTTACTCTTGGCCCGTAGTATGTCGAGTCTTTACTCATTAGTTTACCGGCCAAATCATTGAACTCTGCCATAAGTGCGTCATAATCATATTCAACAGCAGTAGCAGGAGCCTCTTCACGCTTTTCAGTAACATATTTATTATCGTTTTCTTTAGCTTCCTTGTCAATAGCTTCATTCATAGCATCTACAAGAGCTTGATAATCAAGAGAAATTTCAGGTTTTATATACCTGAATCTACATCCAGCATCTACTGTGCCATCCAAGGAACGAAGAATAAGCTTACGCTCCTTAGAGGCTTCATCAATAGTAGCATAACAGTAAATATCTGCCATAGCTTTAATTATATCATTCGCAGACTTCTGTACTGTTGGGACCGTTTGGTTATATTCTGTACCATCCTTACGCTTAAATGTCTTATCAGAATCATGAGATATAAATACAAGTGCCTAACCCAGGTTTGTGATAGTGCGGAAAGTGTCCTCAAGTTCCTTCTTATACTTCGCCCATCCATTCACAGTCCAACCACCTTCGCCCAATGACTCGATACCAAGCTGGTTGCAAATGTATTTATCACAGTAACTAGCTGCTACATCAATAGTATCAATAGCAACTGTTTTGAATCTTTCTTTTACTTCGGGCTTTTTCAATTCTCTAACAACTTCTTTAATATCACCCCAACGAGTAATATCTTGAGCCATTACACCCGGTAATGCGTTATAGCCCTTCTCCGTTGCAAGAAGCAGTACTCCAGGAAATTTGGAGACGAGCGTAGTCTTACCGACTTTCAATTTGTTATCCTACTGGCTTTTTATCCAATAGCTCTAGTGTTTATTATTCACACTAGTTCAGCATATCTTTTCATCTCTAACTTGTGAGATGTGTAGTCTCGTGGAATCTTATATCTTTTTAAGTATTTCTTCAAATTTATCTTTTTTTCTTTGTAAAAACCAACTATCTTTAGTATAAAGTATTTTATAAATTTCCTTTGTAGCATTAGTGCTATACTGAAAATAATAAAGTTTTTCTTTTCTTTGTGCTGTTAAAACACTAACTTTAGGAATATTATATTCTTCATACAAAAAATCAATAATCCAATATAAAATTTCCGGTGTTGCGGAACAAATTTGCCACCTCAGAGCTTTGTTGGAAGTTAAATAATTTACAGAGCCATCCCCATCAAAATATCCTCGAATATAATCTATCCAATATTTTCTTTCTAGTTTTGTTGGGGGTAAGAGTTTAAAAGTTTTTTGTGGAATAATAGAATATTTTTTTAATTCTTCTTTTACTTTCTGTGAAGTAAATACCCACTTAACGACTGAAAAACCTTCATTTGTAGTATATGCGTTTATTTCTCTTCCACCTATAGCACTTCTAAATTGTTCTAATTGTTGTCTATCGACTGCGCTTAATCCTATACCTATTTCATTATTATCTTTACGAATATATCCATCTGATGCTAAAAAGCCTAAAAAATAAGCTAAATTAGAAGATTGATTAAAGAAAAAATTTTCATTTACTGGATATTTTCTTTGGTTTTGAGGCAAGGCAATGTTTGTTTCAGCATGACTCTTGTAAATATTTAATTCCTTTAATAATTCTCTAAGCGTATCCTGTCCACAATGCACAGCTTTTTCACAGTCTTTTATCGTTCCACCGTTAGAATAAATAGAACGAACTAATTCTTTTTCTTCTTGGGTGAATTCTCTTTTACAAGCGGAATTGCTAACTCCTGTTCTTAGTTGACCTCTACTGTGATTTATACCATATTTATCTAAAATTGCTGTTATCATTCTAGCATTGTGGTGATACTTTTTGGCTAATTTAGTTATGCAAATTTTATTTACAGTATAATCGTTAATTATACTTTTTTCTTCTTCGATATTCACACTGAACATCCTCCTTAACTTAAAAAGTTTAACAATTCTATGCGTTGCGCGTGGCTGGGTTTTTACACCCAGCCTTCCGCTCTGATTCTCATTCCAGAGTTCCAGATTTTTACTACATTATCTCTAAGCGTTGCCACTTAGAGGCCCAATGTCTTAGGCGCTCCATAAAGGTAAGTTATGTAACCTGACAAATCCCTGCTCACTTTATGCGGTTCTATCGCAAGTAAGTTAATCATTTACATTTACCTCCTTTTAATTAAAATTCAAAAGTAGTTGCTGCTGTATTCTTTGCAGGAGCGGCCGCAATTGCGTTACCCTGAGATTCCTTATACTCATCATATCTCTTCTTGACTTCAGCAAGATAAATCTGACGATCCTGCATAGCCTTTGTAAGCTCTGCGGCTGTAATGGTTTCCTCACTATCCCACTCAAAAGGTTCAGCCTGGGCCCAAGTGATAACCCAATCTCTACGAGTAGAGTTGACTTCACGAACCTCGTCACCAAAAGCACCCTCTTGAGTGATTGTTCTCTTAACTACTTCAGAAATTTCAGTTCCCTTAACTCTTGTGAATACAGGATTCTTAGCAGAAGGCTCGAGACCTTCGAAATAATCAATAGCCTGAGGTGCTGTTACCGAGAACTCTACAGGAAGAAGAGCATTTCTAAAATCAAAAATTGCCCCCTTAATAATTCCCTTCTCAGGAAGGTCTCTCTCAGGATCGGCTTCTCTACGAGTCATACCTGTAATAACAATATCTGCTGTAAAATTGTTACGATCCTTGTCTGCGGCCTTAAGATCCTTGACGATTCTAATGAAACCACCCTCGTTCCTCTTTGCAGAAACAAGTCTAGGCTCTCCATTCTCGTCCTTATCTCTATCAGAATAGAAATCGTTAAGACCAATATTTGTATCAATACTTACCTTTGTTGCTACATCAGAGCCATCGGCCATACAAGTAAGATACTTTCCATCAATAATGTCATTAAGAACCTTAAAGTTAGGATTATCCTTACCAGAAGAGCCATACTTAGCTGTAACATAAGTATAATGTACTGTTACAATGTTGGTTATATTATCATCAGTCGCTACATCCAAAGTACCGGAAATAAACTGTGTGCCAGGTGCCTTAGAATTAGGACCAGTAGTCTTCAAACTTAAATTGTGCTGATAAAGTCTACCTTCCAAATGTACATTATTCTTTAAATCTTTCTTCATTATTCTTGTTCTCCTTCAATGTTATAATTTTTTCCTTTTTCGGTAATCGAATAAATCGTGGGGTTCTCTCCAAACTTTTCTACAAATCCATCGTTTACCAGCTTTCTCAAAGCTCCAGATACCGTGCGGCTGGACAGCCCAATACCTTCACCGATATCTCTCGCCTTAAAAGTAAGTGAGTCAGCCGTCTGCAAATATTTCAAGACAAGCGCTCCATTTTCTGTTAATCCTGTCTGCTTTTTGGTATTTTCTCTTAGGGCTTCAATATAAGCCATAATTTTTTCATTACCCTTTTCCTCTACAACTTGCGGCGCTGCTTTCATAAGTGCATCCAAAAAATCCATAAATTCTTGTTTCATTTTTATAACTTACTCACTTTCTTTATCATTCATATATATATTATAACAAATTTTTTATTAATTGTCAACTATGAATTCTTGAGCCTATGGTAGCTCTTTTACTATTGTATCAAGAAAGGTGTGCCACTCGGTTAAACGATGGCTCTTTCTTTGATGATAGATATTTCGCAATATTTCATAGTTTCCTGTCCATGTTCTAGTCTGCAACCAACTGTTAGGTAGTATGCGGAGAAGCTCTTTCCAATAGCGAATATCTTTAGTTTCAAGATATTTGAGGCGGAGCTGCTCACAATAACTCAGTAGGTTAGCCCAGGCTGTAGCGCCCGTTAAATCATCACCTATAAGAATATCTTCTACCATATCATCTGTTTCAAAACAGTTAATAGTTATGGGGGTAGAAGCAAGTTTGTGCATCTTCGAGGTACTGTTCGCTGTCGTACCAACTTTCTAAGTGTCCATTTCACTCCACCAATACATCGGTGCTGTAATATCCATAGAAACAAAGACCTGACGCATCCACTTACGATGTTCTGATCCTGCCGCGCACAGACGCTTAGCTAAATCCAAATCATTAGGACCTAAAACTGGCTTACCAGACAATGTCATCATTTCT
Source organism: Christensenella sp. UBA3700 (assembly GCA_002372775.1). Taxonomy (GTDB): domain Bacteria; phylum Bacillota; class Clostridia; order Christensenellales; family UBA3700; genus UBA3700. The sequence goes on along the minus strand of DFIJ01000034.1, from coordinate 2,382 downwards.
GTGTCATTCTTAGGCCAGCTGTTCATGGGATTCCTCATACCGCGCATCGCCGCCGTCCAGTTAAATGTTTCTATGTTCTTTACCTTCATTAACTTCCTCCTCTAGTTACATTCTAACCATAATTAGTTGTATCATAGAATTGTATCTAAAATTTTTCTCTTTCATTGAGTTGCTCCGAAGAACACTCTTCTAAAACTTCAAAAGTGAAATTCTCTACTCCAAAAGCAAGCATAGCTGGATATAATTTATTGCGAGTTGGTGTCTCAGCACCTAAGCCTGTTTTAATATGTGTAGACCATCTATCTCGCAGATCCACTGCCTGTCCGATCTATGCCATCCCATTAGACAGATTAGTTATTTTATAAATACCAGTATGGCGGCCGGAGCCTATAACACGCCCTGAAAGCTCTGACCAGGGATTTCTAAAATACTAAGTCCATATCATCTTATTTAGTGGGGTGGGGTCGCGCAATTCCTTACTAATTTCTCTTAACTTTTGGACTTCTTTTAAATCTGCTTCAGATATTTGGAGTTTATAGAAGTCAGCCTTAGCCTTTATTTCTTCTGCTCGTTTATTTTCTTCAATAATACAAAAATATTTACTTTGCAGTTCTTGTAAAGCTGTTTCAAGATCGGTTATGGTCGTCTTTTTATCTTCTATAGTTTCATTTAAACTAAGAGCGCACTCTGTTACAAAAGAATCATATTCTTGTTGGATTTGCTCCAATGCTTCAGCTAATTTTTCTCTCTCTACCTCAGCAGTTTTTTCTAGGCTTTCACCTATAGTAATTTCTGCCGCCTTAGCCGACTTTTTAAGCTCTTCTTCTATATTTCGTTTTCTATTTTCTAATATATCGTTGAGCTGAGTTAAATTTTTTGAAGCTTCTTCAATATCTTTCTGCTTTTGGGTTTTAGAACCATTTAGATTAGCGATTTCTATCTCTAATCTAGCTTTTACCTTTTGGTTCTCTTCATTCTCCTTTATCACCGAGCGGTCTAAAGTTTGTACCGATTTAAGTTTCGGTTTAAGCACTAACTAAGTGGTTATCGCGCTAACAAAGACCGCTATTAATACTAATATTAGCGTAACCATAAATTAAAAAGTGGGGAGGGTATAAATGCCCTCCCCATAAGTTAATGCTTTATATTACTCAGCAGAAGCGAGAGCGTCTACGTCTGCGGCCATACCAGCGTCGTTAAGGAAAAGCTGCTTGCCCTCGATAGTAGTACCATCCTCAAGCTCAACCTTTACCTTCTCCTCGGAGCGATAACCGAACTCCTTGCGCTGAATACCCATTGTGAAAGCACCGTTAACCTGCTTTACACCAAGACCTGTAGCGTCTGCGATCTCCTGTGCTGTAAGTCCCTCATTGTGTCCCTGTAAATACTTAAATACTGTCTGTGTGTTCTCTGACATTGCCATAATTTTGTTTCTCCTTTAAATGTTTAAAATATTTTTATATAAAAACAATAAATAAATCGCCCATAACTTCAATCTAAATATTGTTTTAAACTAAATTAATTAGAAAGAAACTCTTGTATATAACTATCAAGAATTAACATATCTTCCATATCATAAATCTTTTCGGTCAATCGAATAACTTCATTCTGTGCTTCAGACCTAGTAAATGAGTCTTCGGTTGTTTGTATGATACGCTCCTTAGAGGCTATTTCCTCTGCGAGTCTTCGCAATTCTTTCTTCTTCATATTGTTCCTTTCTTTTCATATATTATATCAAAAATTTTTTGAAATTTCAAGTCAAGAATCTTTTTATGAAATCTTGCTCTGAAATTATCTCTACTCCAAGCTTTTGAGCTGTTACATTCTTAGACGAACCACTTGTTGCGTCGTTAGTAATCAAATAATTTGTTTTTGATGTAACCGAAGAAGCTACTTTACCTCCAGCCGCCTCAATGTCATCTTGAAGCAACTTACGGTTTTTGTATTGTACCAACTTACCGGTAATACATACTGTTATACCATCAAGAGTTTTATTCTCACTCTCTTCTTTTGGCTCTTTGAATCTGAGATAATGCGTAGCAATATAATCAGCTTCAGAATAATCAAAATTTTTAATACTTTTATCCATTTCAATTCCAAAATTTGGAAGTGTATATATATTAAAATTTTCCTTTATTGAATTGTAAAAGTTTGCCCAAGTCTTGAACTCTTTCGCTAGTTCTTTGCTCGCGGTAACTCCGATAAGTGGAATTCCAAGAGCAGAGATAAATTGCCACAGTTCACAATCTTTGCTCGTTTCAATCGCAGCAAGAATGTTATTAACCGATTTTTCTCCGAAGCCTGGAAGCCTCTTCCAGGCGTCCGCACAATCTTCAAGACAATAAAGGTCTGAAAGTCCATTAAGCCAATTATGGTCTATTA